>NZ_FZMS01000017.1 GCF_900198365.1 Helicobacter bilis
CAAAAAATACACTGATGACACAAATTTTGACACATATATATACATTTTATGCCCTATTTTGCGGACTTTGGATAGAATTGTGATTCTAGCAATTAAATTTTAAGCTATTCTTAAGTTTTAAATAAAGCTTTATTTAAGCTAGATTATAAACAATAACAAATCCATAAAAACAACTTTCTCAAAACATGATAAAATACGCATTTATTTTTACTTAAATTTATATTTACGGAGAGAATATGGGCTTAATAGAACTTGATAGCATTAAAGCTGCTAAGAATAGATTGCAACATATAATCATGCAGCACCCATTAGCTTATGCACCGCGTTTAAGCAATATTGCAAATGCAAAGGTGTATCTAAAAAAAGAGAATTTACAACCCACAGGGGCGTTTAAAATACGCGGGGCGTTTAATAAGATTGCAACATTAAAAGAGCTAGATAGCAAAAATAATACGCAGATTCTAAATAAAGGCGTGATATGTGCAAGTGCGGGTAATCACGCACAAGGCGTAGCCTTTAGCGCACAGCATTTTAATACAAGGGCAGTTATCGTTATGCCAGAATCTACGCCGCTTTTAAAGGTTATCGGCACAAAGGCTATGGGTGCTGAAGTAGTCTTAGCGGGGAATAACTATGATGAAGCTTATGAGAGGGCACAAAAGATAGCACAAGAAGAGAATCTAAGCTTTATCCACCCTTTTGCTGATATTGATGTGATGGCAGGGCAAGGCAGCATTGCCCTTGAGATGATAGCAGAAGAAGCGCTTGATGTCGTGATAGTGCCAATAGGAGGTGGTGGGCTAATTAGCGGTATAGCAAGTGCCTATAAAGCCCTATCGCCAAAAACGCGTATCATAGGTGTGAATGCAAAAGGTGCAAATGCAATGAAGCAAAGCTTTTATGCAAGAGCTATGCAAAACTCAAGCAGTGTGAAAACTATCGCTGATGGGATAGCTGTGCGAGATGTGAATGAGATGACTTTTAACTGCATTATGTCCTGTGTTGATGGCATTGTAGAAGTAGATGATGAAGAGATAGCAAGTGCGATTTTATTCCTTTTAGAATCTCAAAAGCTAGTGGTAGAAGGGGCTGGAGCTGCAAGCGTTGCCGCCCTAATGCATCATAAAGTAAAGATTAGCCCAAATGAGAAAGTCGGCGTGATTCTAAGTGGTGGAAATATCGATGTAACCATGCTAAATATTATCATTGAAAAGGCTTTATTAAAGAGTGATAGGAAAATGAAGTTTCAAGTAATCCTTGTAGATAAACCCGGAAGCCTTCAAAATCTAACCGAGCTTTTAACAAAAGAGGGGGCAAATATCGTATTTATCAACTATTCACGCATTAGCACAAAGCTTGAATATGGCGATGCTATTGTGGAATTAGCCCTTGAAATTAAAGGAAAAGAACATAAAGATTCTGTATATAAGATTTTATTAGAGCATGGGTATCAATTCAGCGAAATGCCCTAAATATAACACAAAGGATTCTCATGTTAGCCCTATCTATAATAGTCCCTATCTACAATGTAGAAAAGTATCTAAAAGAATGTCTAGATTCTATACAAGCACAAACTTATAGCAACTTTCAAGCCATACTTATAAATGATGGTAGCACAGATGAAAGCCCCAAAATAGCACAAGAATACGCACAAAAAGATTCTCGCTTTATCCTTATAAATCAAGAGAATAAAGGCTTAGGGGCAGCTAGAAACACGGGGTTAGAATACATTTTTTCAAAGCAAAATACCCAAGATACCGCATACATTGGCTTAGTAGATTCTGATGATGTGATAGCTAAGGATTATTATGGCAATCTTATCTACTGCCTTGAAGCAAATAATGCCCTAATCGCAAAGAGTAGAAATATCTGCGTATTCCATGATGATAACTATAATAAAGAGATTTTCACAAAGACACAAGAGAGAGAAAGGGGAGTCATGCGTAAGATTACGAGTAAGAATCTTACCGATAAAATCGATCCATGGCGAAGTGTCTTTAGTGCATCTTTGCTAAAAGACTTGCGATTCCCGCCTGTGAGATTTGCAGAAGATGTGCCTTTTGGTGTATGTGCGAATATGCTAGCAAAAGAGATTGCCCTAACAAAAAGTGCGATATATTTCTATCGCTTAAGGGCTAACTCACTCACAAAGAAAACCCACCCACCACAAGAGTTTTTTAACGCCTTTGCTTTTATCTATAACTTTTTTAAAGAGCATGATTTACTGCATACCTACATTTTGCCAACGCATATTTTACGCCCATCGCAAAGCTATGAGTATTTAGCAAAAGATTCTAATTATTTAGGGCTTTTACAAGAGTTTATCCACTCTTTAGAGATAGAATCTAGTGTGCTTGCTAAAAATAAAGTGCTAGATTCTGCCCTTAAGGCAAAAACACTTGATGAGTTTTTAGCTAAAACACAAACCTTTAAAGAATGGCGGCGTAAAAACTTCCGCATAAGCCTTAATAAAAAGCATAAAATCATTACGCTATTTGGCAAAACGCTTTACAATCGCTAAAGGATTCCCATGAAAAAAATCTATATCATTCTCAAAGATATTACAGAATCTGGCGGGGGCGAGAGAGTATGTGTCAATCTCTCTAATGCGTTTAGTGAGATAGGCTTTGAAGTGAGTGTGATTAGCTTTTTTAGATTCCAAGATGAAATCCCTTTTGCATTACATAAAAATATCAATATCCGCTTTTTATCACACACCACACCAAAGAGTAAAAACCCATTGAAAAAGCTTTTTAATAAAAGCATTTATCGATATATTTTAAGCAAAAAGATAGATACAATCGCACAGCAAGAAAAGCCTGATATTGTCCTAGCAAATGATGGCTGGTATATCCCAAAGGCTAAAGTAGATTCTATACAATATATCCGCCTATGGCATCTAAACGCACCAAAAAAGATAGATAAAAGAAAGCAAAAGATATTTAATCTCTTTGATACCTTAGTCGTGCTTTCATCTCGTGAATTAGACAAGTGGCAGAGCTATCATAAAAATGTTAAAGTTATTCCAAACTTTCTGCCTAATATTTCACAGAAAAACACAGATTCCAATCAGCATAGAATCATATCCGTTGGGCGTATGGATAGGGGCGATCAAAAAGGCTTTTTAAGACTTATAGATATTTGGGAAAAGGTGCAAGAGAGAATGGGTGGGCTGCGGGGTTTAGGGTGCAAAAATGATGAAAATTTAGATTCTAATCTTTGTTATGCTAAACCTACTTCTTGTCATACCGACTTTACCACTTGTCATACTGAATCTTCCATTTGTCATACTGAATCCTCCGCTTGTCATGTTGAACGAAGCGAAACATCTAAAAACACAGAATCTAAAAAAGATATTTCGTGCTTATACACTCAAGATGACAAGATAACAATTCAAAACGGCAGCCACGAAAAAAACTTAGAATCTAAGCAAACCAGTGCGGAAGCAGTTTGCGATGATTTTAAGAGTTGTGAAGCCTTGAGTGCAAGGAGTTTATTAAACATAAATGACGAAGCACGAAAGGCAAACTCTCTTAAAGGGGCGGAAACTGCAACGCACAAAAAGGCTTTAGAATCTTGGCAGCTTATCATTGTCGGCGATGGAGTCTTACAAGAACAAATAGAATCTAAAATAAAAGCCAAAAACCTACAAGACACTATCATCCTAAAACCTTTCACAAAAGATATAGAAAAAGAGTATTTAAACGCAAGTATTTACGCAATGACTAGCTATTTTGAGGGTTTCCCTATGGTGCTTTTAGAATCTTGCTCGTATGCCTTATGCCCCATTGCCTTTGATGTAGCAACGGGTCCAAGCGATATTATAGAATCTCACACAAGCGGTTATCTTATAGAAGATAATGACTTGCAGGGTTATGCCGATAAACTTTTTACGCTAATGAGTGATAAGGAAAAACGAGAATCTATGGGATTAAAAGCAAAACAAAAAGTTGCCACAACCTTTAGCAAAGAAGCGGTAATAAAACTATGGCAAGAGATATTTAATAGCTAGATATAATACATAGTATTTTAATAACATACAAACTTACATGCTACAATGAAACTTTACAAAAAAAGGACAGCAATGCAAAAGAATATTATTTTACTTGGCGGTAGTAATTCTGTTATGGGTGATGGATTACAAAAAGGCATACAAGATTCACTCAATGATAAAGGCGAGTTTGAAGTGTATAACTTTGGGCTTGGGGCTTGCAGTGTGATACAAAATTTTTATGAGCTAAAACGCAAACGCAATAAAAAGATTTTTGAAAATGCGGCATTGATTATCACAGAATCGAATGTAAATGATGTATATAATGTCTTTGAAACTCATGAGAAAGTGCCACTTGATATTTTCTATCGCAATCTATCATGGCATTATAAAGAACTTTATTTTTTAAACAAAAAAGTAGTTTCCTTATTATTACCGAATGAATTTGAAAATTATAGATTAATCAATAATATGCATAGGAAGCTGTGTGAAGAATATGGATTTAATTGCATTGATATGCAAGAATATTATGAAGATCATGCTTTACAAGAGTTTGGCAAAAGGATTGATTGGGCACATCAGCTAGAAAGTATTATGCAGAGAGTAGGCAAAAATATCATAGATTCCATAGAGATTTTTCAAATGCCAAAAAAGCTTACAATAATAAATGATAATCCAAAATTTTTTGAATGCACTCCAAAAGATATGATAGTAAAAAGGGGTAAAATAAAAGAGGATTATCTCGTCAATTCAATGTATGGCGAACAGATATATAGACTAGATTCTAATACCATTTTAGCATTTCCTAAAAAAATGCAAGACTGCTGTCTCATAGGCTTACACACGTGGAATAATACAAGAGAGTGGAAAGAGAACTTCAAAGAACCAAAAGGTTGGGACGAATGCTCTCTTAGCTATGCAAGTTTAGAGCTATGCAATGATATACATAGTAATGATACATGCAGTAACGCATACAATGGGGGGGGGGGGCAAAGCATTATAAAAGAGACAAATATATTAAATTGTGTGATTGAGGTGCAAAACCCTTTCTTTATTAATGAAAACACACATTGTAAAATCAGTAATGGTAAGGCTAGTAAAAAAGAATATTATCACAATGCAAAAAGCTGGGAAAAAGATTCTCATAAAATCTCATTTTGCGATATTATTGCTTTCTTTTGTGCTACAAAAGAGGGTAACTATCACACAGAAACTCTGGACTATGAAGCCCTATCAAAAGAAAATATAAAAATCTCAACACAATATAATTACAATCACATACTCCCACCTATAGAAAAATATAAAAGACTGATAGATGAAGTTTTATCGCATAGAGATATTATTATTGAATATTTAATAAAAACAGGGGCTAAGGAACTAGAATCTAGCATTCACCCCACAAAAGAAACATATAAGCACACCCAAAATACATATTTCAATCGACTCTTACATAAGATAAAACACAGAGCAACCATGCCATACATTAAGCACAAACTCCGCAAGATGTTTAGAGTTTAATATGTGAGATCTTAAAAATTAGCTTCCGGTGTTTCAGGGCTTTATTATGGTTTAACAAGCCAAGCTTAGCAATTACACTACAATTTTACCAAAACTTTTGGAAACTTTATGGCAAAAATACCATATATCTTTCCACATGAAAATACGCAAGGAATAGCACAAACCATATCTTGCATATTAGAATCTAATATTACATATAAATTTGACATTACTGAGAAATCACTACTTCATCGCTACATAAGGTTCTTCTCGTAATGGATAGCTAAGCTGTCCGCTACTAGACTGCCTTGCGATCCTTAAGGCTTGGATAAGCACAAGCAAGGTTACACACATAAAGAATATACAAAGTATCGCATTAATAGAGTTATTAATCACGCCTTGCTTCATACCTGCTATATCTTGCTCATTCTTTGCTATTTCCATTTCACGCAATTCTTGCAGACTTTTGCCTTCCATGTTAAGCGTAGGATTAGCCTTACCCTCTTTTAAGTCTTTATTTGTTTGCTCTAGGGCGGCTATCTTTGCGTTTGTATTCTGCACGAAGGCTACATGGCTTACTGCATCATGTATCTTTTCGCCATTTGCAGGAAGCACTTTTTGCACTCCAGCATAAAGCGTGGCAATAAGCACAAATGTTACAGGCATAGCTACAACCCAAGCATATCTGCCTCTTCCCATTTTGAAAAGGATTGCCATTACAAGTAGTAATGCCATAGCAGCTAACATTTGATTACTTACACCAAAGAGTGGCCATAGCGTATAGATACCACCTTTTGGATCAATAGCCCCTTGATAGAGAAAATATCCCCAGCCAGCTACACAAAGTCCAGTAGCAATCAAGCCAGCAGGAATAGATTCTAGATTCCCTAAAGGCTTATATACATTACCTAAAATATCCTGCACCATAAAGCGACATGTGCGTGTCCCAGCATCAACAGCGGTAAGAATAAAGAGTGCTTCAAATAAAATAGCAAAGTGATACCAAAACGACATGGAAGCCGCTGAAAAAAGTGGCACTTGAGAAATGATAGTCGCAAGTCCTATCGCAAAGGTTGGCGCACCACCTGTGCGGCTTAATATAGTATTTTCACCGATATTTTTTGCAAGTTCTGTAATGTCTTGTGAATTGACTGCAAATCCCCAGCTAGATATAGTTTGTGCTACACTTACTACATCTGTGCCAATAGCAATAGCAGGGGAATTGATAGCAAAATATAAGCCCGGCTGTAAGATACACGCAGCAATTAAAGCCATAATCGCAACAACAGATTCCATAAGCATAGAGCCATAGCCAACCATTCTAGCATGTGTTTCATTCTCAAGCATTTTTGGCGTAGTCCCAGAGCTAATTAAAGCATGGAATCCACTTATAGCACCACATGCAATAGTAATGAATAGGAATGGGAAAAGCTTACCAGCAAACACAGGACCAGTGCCATCAGTGTATTGTGTGAATTTTGGCATTTGCAAATCAGGGGCAACAATAAGGATAGCTACCGCCATAATTACGATAACCCCAATCTTTAAAAAAGTGCTTAAATAATCTCTTGGTGCAAGCAGTAGCCATACAGGTAAAACTGCCGCAACAAAGCCATATCCCATAATGATTAAGGCAAGTGTTGTTTCTTTAAAATGAAAATAACTTGATAAAACTGGATCTTGTGCCACAACTTGCCCATAATAAAGTGCAAACATAAGCAACACAAAGCCAATAATACTAGCTTCACCAACACAGCCGGGTCGTAAAAATCTCATATATATACCCATAAACATAGCAATAGGTATAGTCATAGCAATGGTAAATGTCCCCCATGGAGAATCTGCTAAGGCTTTTACTACAACCATCGCAAGAATGGCGATAATAATAAGCATGATTCCAAAAATAGCAAGCATAGCAAAGCTACCAATAGTATTACCCATTTCTTCTTTTATCATTTCACCTAGTGATCTACCATTGCGGCGAGATGAGATAAATAGCACGACAAAATCATGCACCGCTCCAGCCAAACAGCCACCTACTAAAATCCATATCATAGATGGTAAATAGCCCATTTGTGCCGCAAGGATAGGTCCTACAAGCGGTCCAGCCCCAGCAATGGCGGCAAAATGATGTCCAAACAAAACGGCTTTATGTGTGGGAACAAAGTTTTGCCCATCATTGTTTAAAACTGCGGGTGTAGCCCTTGTGCTATCAAGTCCTAATACTTTATTTGCTATAAAAGCACTATAAAAGCGATAAGCAATAGAATAGATACAAATCGCAGCGACAACAAGATAGAGTGCGGAAATCTTTTCGCCATTATGCAATGCTAACACACCAAAGCAACATGCTCCAATGACAGCTATGGCTATCCATAGAATCTTACTCATACCATTCATCATTACCCTTTAATGTAAAATATCCTGCCTTAGCGAATTCATTTTGACATTCTGTAAATCAAGTTGCCAAAGACACGAGTTGGCTATATAATATATAAAAAAGCATTTTTTCTGTAAAAATGAAATACTTTTTTACTCAAAATTACAAGCATGTATAAAAAAGTATCATTTGTGTTTTATATTGTAGTTTATTGATACAAACAAAAATAAACACAGCGATGATGGAAAATAAAAATGCTTTTTATACTTTTGCATAGAATTAATATGAATAAATGGTAAGCTTTTTGCTTTATATGATTAATTTCGCATACAAGGGATACAATGGAGTTAATAGTATATGGCATTAAAAATTGTAATAGCATGAAAAAAGCATTTGCTTTTTTGGATGAAAATGATATAGCATACAGATTTCATGATTTTAAAAAAGAGGGGTTAGACTTAGAATCTTTAAAGGCTATACTTGAATGTATAAGCTTAGAGAATCTCATAAACACTAAAGGCACAACCTACAAAAAGCTAAAAGAACAAGGCATAAAGGATATAACGCCTGAAGTTGTGTTGCAGAATCTAAGCGTGATAAAACGACCACTTATTGTGAGTTATGAAAATGGGGTTATACAAAAAGTTACTACTGGATTACAACATTTAGAAGAGTTGCTATGAAAACTTTTGTCAAGATTCTTATTGCAATATATGTATGTTTGTCAAGCCTTAAAGCACAAGAAGGCATTAATGTTAATATACTTTCTGGCACAGATAATTCACAAAAATTTAATCCAACAGAATCTATGCCATTTCAAATACAAAATCTTAATGTAGCAAACAAGGAAGAATATCTAGCAAAGTTTTATGCTGTGTGGGATATAAATAAAATCAGTAGCAATAAAGATTCTGTATTTTATATCGTGCCATCACTACAAAATGCTCTAAATTATCATAAAGAGCTAGAAGAGCTAAAGAAAAAGCCGCCAAAGAAAAATGCGAAAAATTACGCGAAGCTAGAGAGAGAATATAAAGCAAAGATGGCTTCACTCGAGCAAAGGATAAAAACATTGCTTGGCATTGGTGAGAATCTTATGCCAAATACGCTTGATGAATTTGAAGAGATTCTAAGCAATATGAATCTAGGCGAATTTTTACGCAAACCACAGGCTGGAATAATCGTCCAAGCTACTTCTGTGAGAGCCGTGCCAACGCATAAGCCGCGTTATAAAAATAAAGATGATTTTCCATTTGATAGATGGCAGAATAGCTTTATATTTGAAGGCACGCCCGTAATGATTTCTCACTTTAGCAGTGATGGGCGATATGCGCATATACAGGGACCTTTTGTATATGGCTGGATTGATACGCGTAGTGTTGGACTAGTGAGTGATAGTATGCGTAAAAGAATCCTTAGCTTTGAATCCTATAAGATTCCAAATAGGGATTTTATCCCCTTGTCTTATCAGAATCAATGGGTGCTTGATGCGCGTGTAGGACAGATTTTCCCCTACAATAAACGACATGACACGCTTATAACCTTTTACAAGGATATAGATAATTACGCACAAATTCGTGAAGTGGAGTTTGATCCTAATCTATTTTCAGATTTTCCCATGCCTTTTAGTGAAGAAAAAATGTCATCACTCATTCATACTATGCTAGGGCAGAAGTATGGTTGGGGCGGTTTGCTTGGCAATAGGGATTGCAGTGCTTTTACGCGTGATAGCTTTGCATCTTTTGGAATCTTTTTACCACGCAATTCCGCTGCACAAGCACAATTTAAAGGGCAATTTGTGAATCTATCTAAAATGACAGAGAGTGAAAAAGAAGAATATATCATTGCAAATGCAAAGCCCTTTGCAAGTATCATTTGGTTAAAGGGGCATATTATGCTTTATCTAGGACATGTCAATATCAAAGGCACACAAAGGGCTATTGTAGCCCATAGTGCATGGGGGGTTAGACCTGTCATCAATAATAAGCAAGAAGATATTAGACTAGGTGGGGTGCGTATTACAACGCTTCATATAGGTGGGGCATTTAGCTCAAATGTGGCAATGAAAAATACCCTGCTTTCAAGGATAGAGGGCGTTACAAATATTTATAATACCGCAGCAAGTCCTAAAGCATTAGATTTATTATCTGGTATTAATATCTCACATTAAATGTAGGCGTAGTTTGCAAAAAAGTAATTTTTTGCTATAATTGCGTGTCTTACAGAGTCTTTTAATTTATAGAGGGGTGTCCGAGTGGTTGAAGGAGCACGCCTGGAACGCGTGTAAAGTGCAAGCTTTCGAGGGTTCGAATCCCTTCCCCTCTGCCATAACTTTCTTGTGCTTAGTTCTGCTTATTTTCTATGAATATTTTTTAATCATCATGCAACTTCATAAACTTGTTATATCTTTTCTCATAGATAATATGACAAAAATCTTTTGAGTTTTTCAACTCAAAAGAATAAATCTTAAATAAAACAAAGGAGTAAAATGAAAAATAAAAAAGCTCCTAAAGGAGCATATAAAAGGAGTGGAGAGTAACAAAAACTTCACAATTTGTGGGGTTTGGCAAAGTTTTTGAAGCTATTAGGTGTAGGGAAATTGGAGGGGGTAACCTAACCTAATAACTACGCCCTAACATTAGGAACGCGATGAAACTATACATAAAAAATAGTTATTTGTCAATAAAAATGTAAAAAATACTTTACATTTTTGTATATTTTCATAACACAACCCCTTATAATTGTATGAAAATGGGATTTTTAGATAAATCTCTATATGCGTAATGGTCTCTTATCAATCAAATTTTATACAAATACAATGCCTGTTGAATAAGTGATTTATTAGTTAGAGATTTCGTCGTTGAAGTTATTAGCCCATTAGATTCTAAAGCTAAAAGAAATTTATGTAGTGAAAGTTATAAGTAAATAAAATCGTAAAAAACTTTGATATCCAAAGCTTTATCAAATAGAAATGGTTAAAATTCTCCCTATAACCCCTATCTTCTCCCCCTTG
>NZ_FZMS01000019.1 GCF_900198365.1 Helicobacter bilis
AATTGATATATGTTAATAATCATAAAATTATCTTTTAGAAGCAATAAAAATAAGCACAATATAGAATCTATATAAAGCTAATCTAGAGCAAAAGCCACAAGATTCTATATTATTTGAAAAAAGGGGGCAGGATAATGTCAAAACTACACAATTACAAATGTTTTCCATAAACTTTTTTGTATAAAAAGTTGAAAAAATCAGTGAAACGCCTAGCCTGTCGTCTCACTTTTGCATTTGGAAAATATTTGCCCATGAATTTTATAACCTTAAATAGAGGCTTTAAGTCTTGTGGGGGAATGTAGCGGTTTTCTTCTTCAGCCACATACCACCTCCAAGCTATATTTTTTAACCTCTCGTTTTTTCGCAAATTGACTTCTTTTGCTATAAAGCGTTCTACATCCTTAAACGGATGCTTGTCGCGTATCTTTTCAAATGCTTCTGTAAAACTTTGTATTTTATGGTTATTAAACATCTTTAATCGTGTAATCTCGTTTAAATCAAGTTGCAATTCTTGTCGTATATCAGGGAATGACATACCCATTTGACATTTATTGCCTCTAGCATATTGTTGTTCAATATGAGAATCTCTATTTTTTACTACACCACACATCGTAAGATAAACAAAGGTTACCACATGGTTATTAAAACATTTATCTGGAAATATGCGATCTGGCAAAATGGTTAAAAAGTTATATAGCGAAGCAAGAGACAGCATAACATCTCTTGGTCCATAGATTGAAATATTTGACGCTCCAATATCCAGGGTATCAAAAATCTCATTAGATTCACACTCTTGAAGTTCTTGCAAAGTCGCCTCTCTGTCGTTTTGATGATATTTTATGTCCCCATCATTCCTTAGAGTAAAAATAAAGTCATAGGTAATATTATGGGCTACTTCATATTGTTTCATCATCTCAATTATTCTATATATGCCATAGTAAAAATGATATGCCCCACCCCTTGTTTTACCTTCATAATCTGTTGAATCTTGATTAACAATTTCGCAATGTTTAAAACATGGGTATTTTTTCTGCAAAGATTCTAAATCACCTTTATCTAATTTTGCTAAGTATTCCGTATTAAGCTTTTTGTATGTATTTGGAAAAAATTCATGAAAATTTAAATGATAAGCAATTTCATCTGGAATTTCATCATGTAGGGTAGGCTCTAGCATACGCATTACCCAATTTGTCCATCCACATAATCCCGGCCAAACTTGTTGCATATCCCAAGTAAATAAAAACACATCAGCATTTAAGGGTATAGCAAGGTTTGTAATAATATCTTCAAGTGTGGCTATATAATCACCACGCAAGATTCCATATAAACAAATTGCAAACTTTTTATATTCCGTGTGTGGTTTAGCAGTTATTTGTGGAATGAGATGAGATAAGTCTTTACATTGCTGAAGCAATATATTTCTGTAATGCCCTATACACTCCCTATAACATTGCGCTGCACCAATACTTCTTTCTTCATTGATTAGCTTTAAAAATATTGTAAAAGATGGTGGGCTTACTGGGGTAAAAAAGTCTTGTTGTTTTGCTATATCTGCTTTATAGAAATATTGCAATGTATTTTTAAGAAAATAGTTTCGAATTATCTTATTGTCTGTATCCTTCATATAATTTTGCATAATGCAAAATGCGATATCAGCAGTTAAAGCATCAACTGCAGTAAATCTATTGAGTAAAAAATTAGGATTTATTTTTTGTTTTAATTGAAAATTTTCATATAATGTTGCTGTGTCTGCTTCTATATGTGTTTGTGTTAGGGCAATACCCCCCCCCCCCAATTTAATTTAGCGTTATCCCAAAATTGTGGACATTGCAATGCGTCGCTATTATTTTTAGAATCCGCTTTTATAAATTGCAATAATTCATCGAATTTCCCAATATCATGTAGAAATACACAAAAATCCATCTTCAATTCACTAGAATCTTGCGTTATATTGTCCCTATATAGAGTATATGCTTTATCAAAGTCCCATGATTCTAAAGCAGATTCTACATCCTCATTTATTTTATTTGTCTTTGTATGTTGCATTACTTTTCCTTATCTATAAAATTTACCCAATACGATTATTTCTCATTGCTGACTCTAATGGGAATATATGTACGAACATAATAGCGTTGCATCCATGCGGATATATCTCTATTTGGCCACGCCCTTTCATCATCACTTAATCTCTGAAATGACAACAACATGGTTTCAACATCTTGTGGCGTTAATACAATTTCTTTTAAATTATTTGTTTCTGCATGTTGAAATAATGAAATAAGTGTATCTTGTGTGTTGAGATTATAGTATTTTATAAAGTTGCGCTCGAAGATGTTTACATTTTGCAATATCGCACAAAATACAAACCCAACAAGTAAAAAATTGCTACACCATGCTTTTACAATATTATCACCATTAGCAATCTCTAGTAGTGTTAGAATTAAGACGAGTGCAATAAGCATAACCTCAAACCACACACCAGGAACTTTAATACATGCAAATCCCACAACCCCCAATAATCCCACAAACAATGCGGCAATCTTGAGATACAAAATCTCTGTTATTTTTGCATGCTTTATGCAATACACCACAAGGTATATAAAATACAACAACCCAACACTAACTACAAATATGCTGAATGCGTTAATTTCCTTAAAAACATGCATCATATTTCCAAAAAGTGTTGTTTTTTCCATAACACCCACTTGAGTTTGCCCTCTGCCAGAAATCATTGTTAAAACAAATGCAGTTGGTACTAATATCAAGAATAACCCCATGTGATAATATGTAAAACATGAGATTCCAAAATTATCGCGTCTCCAATACATATAAAATGATAACAGCAAGGTTAAACCAAATATAGGTAGCGTTGATGGTTCTGTTTGAAAACTCGCCATATAAACTAGAAAAAATAGCAAACCGCTTTGCAAGTAAATATTGCTACTTAAAAGAAAAACTTTTTTATACATAAAAAAATATAAAATAGGCAAAAATACAAGTAATGCTATACCGGCACTGCCAATATATGCCCCGGTCGTTACATAATCAAACCTGCCATTGATAATTAATAAAAAAACTAGAGAAACAAGTATAAAAATAGTTTTAAATTGTTGTTTACCATTGCACAGCCAAATAAACACAGAAGAACCAATAAAAAACATTCCATAAAAAACAAGCGTAAAAAATGAAGCAAAAATATTAAATGCACGGATGGGACTCACACCTAAAGCAACAAGCATTTCTCCAAATGGTCGCATACTAAGAGACATGAAAAGATCTGCAAAATGTCTTCCTCTTTGCCAACCAATTGTTGTGTCATAAGGCATATAAAAGCTATCATATACTGAACTCATAAGCCAATTGTCCCCATCTAGCGACACCATACCGTATTGAACGACAAGAAAAAGCGATAACAATATAACATAAAGAATAAATAGATACGGATATACGGGGGGGGGGGGGGAAAATGCCTGTATCTTTGTATACTGATTACATATATTCTTATTTACATAAATCTTGTTTATATAGTCTTGTGTTTTACTTACGCAAATGGGCATAACCACACAAACAAAAACCACAATCACAAAACTTATAAGAAGCCAAGACAACACTTCATCATTCATAGAACGCATAATTGCAACTGGTCCTATACTATCTTCTGCAATCTTTTGTATGCTAACTAGATTTCCATATTTATCGCCATGAGTATTCATGTAAGCATATTCTATATCTTCATGCAAGTTATAGAAATCTGGATATATATTATAAATAAAATTTTTCCTAAAAATCTTACTATTTGGTGATAAAACAAAACTATATACATATTTATCAATCTGGGTATCAAGAAAAATATCTTCATTTGCAGGGTAATCATCAAATTTCTTTGTGTCTTTATGCTCTCTATTATAAAGATCTATTGTCTCATGCTTGTTTATGTTTATCTTTGTCAGATATGCGGTCGTATTACCTTGTGCTGAATATAGCACAACATAGAGTATTGATAAGATAATGCATATAGACATTGCGATTAGAAATTGCTTTTTAACTTTCATTATTAATCCCTTTTTGCACTCAAAATGGCCTCAGATTATATCACATTTGTGTTAATATTCCCAGCATGACACACGATAAACAATATCTTACATGTAAAGTATAAAAGTAATATAAAATTTGCAACCCACTTTCCGTATCTCATGCTCTATAAAGTTACAATTACCTCGCGAGTAAGTATGGATCCTTTAAACATAATAATGCAATAAATTATCTAAAATGTAATTAGATTATTTGCAAATTATACATTTTCTCTTCTACTT
>NZ_FZMS01000015.1 GCF_900198365.1 Helicobacter bilis
AAAGTTTTTTTCTCTATACGATTGACTACATTGAGAAATACTACATTGTGTTGTATAGTGCTATTGCATTGTGATTTCATATATTCATAAATTTTGTAATGTGGAGAAGTTACTTCTAATGGATTAGTTACTATGAGTATAGATTTATTATTAATTGGATTATCATTTTGATGACTTACTTTAAAGCTTTGTAAGATCAAATCAAGTGTAAGAGTAGAGGTAAGATTGGGCGATTGAATAAATAAAAAATTGCTAAATTGCGTAGCAATATTTTTGAGATGCTTAAAAGCTGAAGTGTTAATAATATCATTATCTCCTAAATTTTTTGCTTGTATATTTGGAAAGGTTGAGAATGCAAACAATCGTTTTTTATTGTTTTGGGAAGATTGAACAATAAGATTACTTTGTTTAAGTAGAGAAGTAATGCTGATATTTATATTGTTGCGCGTTTGTGGTTGTATGTTTGTTAAATCAATATTGTAGATTATAGCCTTATCTAACATGGAGGGATCTATAAGGGAATCTATATGGCTTGATAAAGGCGAAGTAAGATATTTTAACGCCCTTTGATCAAATACAATTACATTGCCAGATATATTTTGATTGAAATTCACAAGTGCATTGATCGCTCCATCGCGATAATGAACTTGGCGCAAAATAGCATTTAATACACAATAAAATTCATAAATCTTTATTTTCAAGGCATCATCTTTGGTAACAAGCTTGTATATACTAGATAAAGCAATAAACACAAGGAATAAAGCTGCGCCTTGCGGAGATATGCCAAAACAAATTCGTATAACCCATAGAAGAACCCCTCTGCTTAAATACTTATTGGCAAAATATAGTACTATGCTACCATGAGAGAGATACACATTGGCTCCTACCAGCATAGCAAGTATTTTATTTGTTTCATTATTAGCAAGTATTTTAGCATTTGCTTTGGCTTTGTTTATATCCTCAAGCAACTCTTGTATTTGTTTTTTACTATTGCTAAATACATGTTGGGTAATACCGATCTCTATGCCATCTAATGTATTGGCTTGAAATACATTTTCATATTGAGTTTTGGATTGTTGTAGCACATTCTTGATCTCTGCAATAGAATGCTCTATTGCTTGAATTGCCTCTTCTGTTTTAGTATCATTATCCTCGTATTGTTGTGAAATTTCATATAACTTATTTGCATATTGCCATAAATTAATACCAAGCACTTCATCGCTATTTCCTATTATTAGCTCTAAGTTGTTGTGTTGGCTTTGCTTAATATATTCTTCTATGGTTTTGCTACTTACTAAGCCCTTTGCTGTTGTGAAGGTATTTGGCAGAATATCTCTTGTCTGTATGAAAGACATGGGAATTATATTTGCACTCATGGCATCACTTGTATTTGGAGTAGTGATGCTTGTAGATAGTAGTATATTACCTTTGCTCATACTTAGTCTTTCTGTTTAATATCCCAAAATAATTCATCATTTGCATCAATTCTACGCAATGGCATGAAAAATATCACAATAAAATTAAGAATATTGAGTGTAGCGACAAAGGCTATTATACTTAAAATTGTTATCAGGATGTTTCCATAAGGGTTTGCATTATCTGCAAGCAACTCTAAACCAATTGTATTCCATTTATCTTGTTCCATGGGTGAAAAAAAGTTAGATTGTGGGAGTTCTGTCCCTGTAACTTTCGCATACACAGTTCTCAAATCAGTGGGTTCTTGTTTAAATGAAAAGGGTAGTGAAAAGTCATTTAATGCAAAAAAAATAATAAGCAAAATGATAAGCATAGATGAAGCCAATCTTACATGCCCATTAAAAAATGAAGTCTGATATTTAGATTTATATCGTGCCTTACACTGCTTACACTCAACTATTCCACCATCTGTAATAGATTGATAGAATGAGAGTGTATCCCAAATCTTGTGAATTCTACCCCCGCAACTCTCACATTTAATCTTAAAAGCCATCATGTATTCCTTTATTATTCTTGATTACAATTGTATTGTATATTGTAGCATAAACCTATATGTTTCAAATCATTGGGCATTTTCCCTACCTCACCTCCACCCTCACTCTCTCACACCCACTAGGTGCTAGTAATACTTTGCCTTGTATGTTAAGTAAAGATATTTTTGTATTGTCCCCATTTTTTCCTTCCCCTATGTTACATTCCCTCATGTAATCCCTGCCTAAATCTATAAATCTCCCATAGCC
>NZ_FZMS01000018.1 GCF_900198365.1 Helicobacter bilis
GCAATACCTACATTTCTAGCTGTGCTTTGCCCACCATTTTCTTTATCTATAAGTATAAATCTAGAATCTTTTGCTACATATTCTTTTGCTATATTTAGACTTTCATTATTATCTGTGCTGCCATCATTAACTAAAACAATGCTTAGATTTTTATATGTTTGATTGATTACAGAATCTAGACATTCTCTCAAGTATGGTGCTACATTATAGATCGGTATTACAACGCCTACTTTTTTGTTTTGTGGAGATTGTGTTGTGGTAGTGTTATGTTGCATGGTGTTCTCTCGTGTTTATGTATATTTGAGTTTATCTCTCAAATAAACTTGCTATTATAGCAAAAGATATATAGTCATGATTGATTCTAATATCTAAAACTACTGCCTACTTCCGGGTTTATACGCAACGGAATCTTTACAAAGTGGGCAGGTCTTGGCGTCGTAAAGCTCAAAATCAAAGTCAGCTAATGCAAATAGTGGGATATCTTGGGTTAATTTACACGCTTCTTTGCTTGTAGTTATAGAATGTGTGCCATCTGTATTTGTGCGTCTGCAAAGCCCACGATTTGCTAATCCTGCGAATGCGACTATAGCGCCACCAGCACTTTTTATGCACTCTGCACTCTCCATGGCACTCCCACCGGTTGTGATGATATCTTCACAGATTAGCACCCTCTCGTTTTTAGCTACTTCAAAGCCACGCCGTAAGGTCATCTTACCATCAACTCTTTCGGTGAAGATAAATCTCACATTAAGCGCTCTTGCCAACTCATAACCAGCTAAGATACCACCTAATGCAGGGGAGCATACACAATCTAACTTAACGCCATAATCTAGTATTTGCTGTGCTAACTCTTTTGCTAGAATCTCTGCTGTTTTTGGATTCTCTAGCACTTTTGCAGACTGCAGATAAAACGCACTATGATTGCCACTACTCAGTAAAAAATGCCCTTCAAGCAAAGCATTATGCTCTTTATAAATAGATTCTATATCTAATGCCATTTTTTATACCTTCATTACTTCTTCTTCTTTTGTTTTTACCATACTATCAATCTTTTTAATATGCTCATCTGTGATTTTTTGAATCTCATCAGCACCTTTTTTGCTTTCATCTGTGGTTATTGTCTTGTCTTTTTCAAGCTTTTTAATCGCATTGTTAGAATCTTGTCGAATGTTTCTTACTGCAATCTTTGCTTTCTCACCCATTGCCTTTGCTTGTTTGGCAATGTCTTTTCTTTGGTCTGAAGTCATCGGTGGGAAAAAAAGCTTGATACACTCGCCATCTGCGTTTGGATTAACCCCTATGTTTGCCTCTTGTATTGCCTTTTCTATTTCTTTTAATAAGGGCTTTTCCCATGGATTAATGATAATTGTCGTTGCATCTTGGGCTATCACACTGCCGACTTGGGCTAATGGTGTAGGTGTGCCATAGTAATCTACACGGATATTATCAAGGATATTCACACTCACTCTACCGCTACGCAATGTTGCAAAACCTTTCTGTAATGATTGCAAACTTTTTTGCATGTATTCTTTTGTATTATTGTAAATATCTTGCAACATTATTTATCTCCTTGTGTAGTGGTCTTAGAATCTGTAGTTGTAGATTCTGTATTGAGTGAAGGCGTGAGTGGTGCTTGTGATGTAAGGGCTGGTTGTGTGCCTTGTAAAAGCGGACTAGATAAAGGTAGCGTGCTATCTGTTGGTGTGAGTGGCAATGCTTTTGGAATCTCTACGCCATCAAGCACACTTGAACTACGGCTTGATTTTGTATTATAGAGATAACCCAAAGCGATGGTGTTTATAATGAAAAGCAAACCTAAAAACATGGTGATTTTTGCCATGAAGTTAGCAGGACCTTTTGCACCAAAAAGGCTTTCATTGCTCCCACTATATGCACCTAAACCTATGCTAGAACTCTTTTGTAATAACACAGCTATAACGATAGCAATGGTTAATATCACTTGAAAGACAATCAAAACACTTGTCATAAAAACTCCCTAAAAAATGAAAAAGATTCTAAACTCATATTAAAGCCATAAAAATATAAAAGCCGACATTATAGCAAAAAATGCTAAATAGCGTATAATTTGGGCGAAAAGTAATGAGTGCGAACACTAAAAATACAATATTATTTAAACGCTATAATTATTTCTTAGGGATAGTATGAAAAGTGCGTGCATGGCAAAAATATGTTTGAAAGATTCCAAAGACTTGTGGCGTATTCTCTAGCAATGCGTTGTCAATTTGTATATAGTTTGGTGAAAGGGCGATTGTATGGCGTTTTATGCCTTTCTCTAAAAAAGTCATAACCATAAGAATGCCATCTAGATTATATGCGTTTGGATTGTGGATATTTAGATTTTTGGAATCTAAGTTTTGTGAATCTAAACTTTGAATGTTTAATCCTTGAGAATTAAGCACAAATTGCTTTTGTGCTTCCTTATTTGCAGGCTTTAGCACGAGATTCTGTAATCGCAAAAGATTGTCTTTATATTGTGTGGTGGTGAGTTCTAATTGTATGCCAAGATTCTCTACCTCATCACTATGCAGTCTATTTTGCATAGCGATTTGCTGTGGGATACATGCTGTGTTTAGCTGCATGTTTTTTTGTATCACTTCATGTATGAGATTGCGTAAAATCATATTTTGGGGTTTGGAATCTATGCTAGATTGTGATATGTCTATGCGTGGTATATCAATATGCGGCAGGGTGGGGTTTTTTGGCGTATTTATGGTTGGGGCTTGTGGCACATTTAATTGATTTGCAAATAACTGATTAGATAGTAACAGATAAGGGAGTATAAAATATAAAACTTTCATAATCTTTTCCTTGCAATATTACGCTATTTTAATATGTGAATATTTTAGAATCTTAGCAAGAATATCAAAAAAGGTATTATCAATGGCTGTGAGACTCTCAATCTCATAAAGCGATAATATAAGATTCTCACTTCCCTTTATGCGTAGTGATAGACTTTGATTTGGCGTTGTAGCGATTGCGATGAGTTTATGCAGGACTTTTGTTAAACCCTGCTGTTCTTGTTTTGAAAGATTTGCTTGTTTATTAATCGCATTTAGAATCTCAAAAGATTTTTGCAAAAACGCTAAATAATCCTTGGTTAATATAGAATCTTGCATAATGCGATAATCTCTATCATCTTGTGGAGTTGTGCTAGTAGCGATATGCTGCTCTCTTTTATAAAGGTCAAATAGAATCTCATTTAAATTTGTGCTTTTTATCCATATTGTTGCATTATTGATGGCTATTTTATAGTCTTTTTGCCATGCTTCATCATCTTGGTGTTGCAAGGGCTGTTTAAATCGCTCATGCTCTAAAAGATGTGCTTCAAGCAGACTATTTGCAGTATTATACATGGGGTGCGTGGTAATAAAGTTTGCATGTGCTACAATGTGATATGCACTAGATTGCATGGTGCATTCTGTCGTGGCTTGTATGCTTTTATCGGGTTTATCTTGTGTGAATTTGGACTTTTCAATACAGAGTATTGAATCTGGTATAAGTGCAGTGAGATTATAGCCCTCAAAGTTAAGATTTTGTGTGTGAAACTCAAAATAGCGGTGTTTTAGCAATGTATCTTCTTGCAATTCAAGTATATATTGAAATTTTTTTGCTACTACGCCATCTATCCATTCTACATTTTCTACATTGCATACGACTTTATACTCTTCGTTTTTACACTCTATATCTGGCGATATTTCATAGGTTTGTGCTTGTGCGTATTGAGTAAGAGTGATAGCTAAACACGCATTAATGCTAAACACACAAAGCAATATTACATAGCATAATCTCATACAAACCTTTCAAACACTAGTCCCAAGTTGAATCAATTTGAATAAATCTTTAATTTTCATTAAACCTTTAGCATTGAAATATTAGCACAAAAAGAAGTAAAAGACTATTACTAGCAAGAGAAACTTACCTTAGCATATATTTAATTTTAAGCTTTTCTTGTTAATCCCATTACAATAGTATTTATTTAGAATCTAAATTTAATGCTACAATGCTATAAAAAACAGAGAGTTTCACACATGCAACCATTACAAAGTTATCTACTACAAGGGGCTACTAGCTATTTAGAATTTTTAGAGCAAACAAATCAAGGCATAGAAGAAATACATATACTTCGTATCCGCATGGAAAAGTATGATACGCTATTGCTAGAACTAGATCGTATGCTATTTGGCACAGATTATTTACAAGTCTATATACAAGATTTTATAATCGATATAGACTCATTTGAAGAAAAAAGCTTTAATGAGCCGACTAAAACATTGAGATTAAAATTTTCAGATTCACTGCTTACAACCTTGCTTGATGAAACTACACAGAATAATAAAGAAGTAAAGTTAAGTAAAGATTCTATAATATCTTATTTGCTTGGTGATAATTATAAAAAAGAAGTGCCAAAACATTTGCGAATTTTTAATGATTTAAAATTTCTTGTAAAAAATATACGAGATTTTCTCAATAAAGATTCACTAAAACTAGCCCTGCCAACAACAAAGCCAATAGAGCTAAAAATCACGCTAGATTCTCACATAAGCAAAGAGCAACAAGAAGCAATCAAAGGCATTTTCACTCATCCTATAAGCTATGTTTGGGGGATTAGCGGGAGTGGTAAAACACAAGTTGTGCTTTTTAACTGCCTCTTAAATCTTATCACACAAAACAAAAAGACATTGATACTTGCCCCGACAAATACCGCATTAGAACAAATCTTTATCGCCCTTATCACACAAGGTGATAGAAAAGGTTTGCCTCGATATAAATTCCTGCGTTTAGGTATGCCAAGTAGTGATTTTTTACAAAATTTCCCTGATGTGTGTTTGCAAGCTGATGAGAAAGATTCTAAAGAAGAGTTAGAATCTAATAATGAATTACAAAGTCTATTTAAGCCGCAAACACTAAAAGAAAGACTGCAAGAGTGCCTTGTTATAGGCGTTACACTCGATAGCTTTGTGAAGCGTTATGCCCAGCTTTGTGAGTTAGAGTTTTCACATATTTTCCTTGATGAATGTGCCTTTTCACCACTTATAAAGCTTATCGCCCCACTTACACTTAATACGCCAATAACCCTTTTGGGCGACCATAAGCAATTAATGCCAATCTGTCACATGCAAGATTCTGACATTCAAACCAAACACTTTGAAGTGTGCGTATGGAGTTTAAACACGCTCTTTTTAGAAATGTTTTTTAATAATCACGCGATACTACACGCACAGCATAACTATGATGATATTACATTTAACTCTATCGCCCATTATAAGCTTACAACTACGCACCGCTATGGCAATAATCTAGCCCATGTGCTAGATAGACATGTCTATCATAATGGCTTAAATGGCAAAGGTTTGCCAACAGAGATTTATTATATCGATAGCACAAACTTTGGACCAAGCTATGAGTATAACGCACAAAATAATCGTAATGAAAGTATGGGCGAGGCAAATGCAATTGCTGCATTAACCCAAATACTTATAGATGAATATGCGATTCTAACCCCATTTAGAGACCAGCAAAAGCTTTTAATCTCAAAGCGTATCCCTAAACATAGCGTTTTTACAATCCATAAATCACAAGGAAAAGAGTTTGATACTATCATTTTTTCACCAGTGAAATTTAGCAAATATATGACAGATTCTTACAATAAAGCCGCATTATTCGCACTCAATGTAGCAGTTAGCAGACTAAAAAAGAAGCTTATTATCGTATGTGATTATTCCTCTTGGATACGCAGACAAGGGCAATTTATCACAGCGTTACTGCAAAATGCAAAGCCTTATCCACTCTCACATAGACAGCCCATAAAGCCTAGTGAATTGCCGTTTTAAGATATAGAGTCTTATATGCAATATTGAAGCAATATGCATATAGAATCTTTTAGATTACTTTTAAGATTCTATATTGCTTATGCGGAGTTTAAACGCAAAAATATGTTCTTAGAAGCTGCGACTTTGGGGTAAATGCAGGTTGAGATGCAAAAGGGATTTTAGAAACCAACATGATAATCCATCATGTTGAGCGTAGCAAAACTCTAACACTAGAGAATCCAAATTTAAGCGACTTGGAATCTCATTTGTGTAAAATCTAAAAATCTAATAAAATTTAGCTATACCACTTTGGGTGACTGCAGGGTTTAGGGTGCAAAAAATAAAAACAAACATGCAAAAAAGCAGGACACAAAACAAAAAGATTCCGCAATCTTAGAAATCTAGTGTGATTCTACAATAATCTCTGTATCAGTGCTAAGGTTTTCACCGCTGATTGCTACCATTTTAGAATCCGAAATGCCTATATTTATCGGTATAGACTTTGGGATTCCATCTTCTAGTATCCATATTGAGCCTTGTTTTTGGCTATTTGTGCTTGTGGTGGGGCTTGCTTGTTTTTGTCGTCTTGGGGGAGAAAGCATAAGTGGGTTTGATGATTTTTTAGAATCTGGCTTTGCTTGTTGTGCTTGTGGATTATAAAATATCGCTGCGACTGGGACTAAAAGCGTATCTTTTTCGCTTGCTACTTGTATAAAAGCAGTAGCATTCATACCCGGTTTTAGAAGTAAATTTTCGTTATTTACATAGATTGTTGTCTCATAGCTTGTGATATTATCTGTCGTTGTAGCGGCAAAATTCACTCTATCCACCTTTGCTTTAAATGTCTGGTTAGGATAGGCATCGACACTAAAGCTTACTTCTTGGTCTGACTGCACCTTGCCTATATCAGATTCTGAAATATTTACGACTAGATTCATTTCTTTTAGATTCTGTGCGAGTTTAAAAAGTGTTGGCGTTTGAAAGCTTGCAGCAACGGTCTGCCCTAGGCTTATACTTCGCTCTAGGATAATGCCATCTATTGGGCTTTTTATAATCGCATTTTGGAGATCTATTTTTGCGGATTTTAGATTGGTTTGGATTTGGGCTATGCTTGCTTGTTTGATTTTTATATCAGCTTTTGCGGAGAGATAATCCATTTTTGCATTTTGTAGTTCAAGTTTTGAAGGGGTTTTGCCCCCTGTTGCTTCATAGAGTTGCTGCTGTTGTTCGTAATTCCACTTTTTTTGCTCCAACGCTACCTTTGAGGCTTCAAGATTTGCTAGGGCAGATTGTAGCTGGGCTTCATAACCTTCTTTTGTTTGATTGAGTTTATTTGGATTGATTTCAGCTAGAATCTGATTTTTCCGCACAGAGTCATTTATATCTACATATAGCCTATAAATTGTGCCAGAGATTTGACTACCGATTTCTACTTCATTTGTTGGCGAGAGTGTGCCTGTGGCTGACACGCTTTGTGTAATATCGCCCTTTATAGGCTTTATAGTAGTATAAGTAATGTTTTTAGAATCATGCAAAAAGAGATAAAAAAGGATAATGGCAAGTAGCAATATCGCAATAATAGCAAGTATAACAAACTTCTTTTTTGCTCCCTTTGGTGTGACAGTATCATATATTTCTTTTGTGCTTGGCATAATCTTCCTTTTATTTTTCTATAAATCATTTGCTGGGTCTATTGCTGTATTTTCTTGCTTATTTATCTTTGGGGTTCGCATAGTCTGTAAGATTCCATCTTTTAATTCATTTGGAGCAAAGTCGCCGCCAAAGGCTTTATAAAGGGCTATTACTGCTTGATTTTTGCTTAGATTTGCACTTGCAAGGGTGTTTTTTGCACGCAAATAG
This sequence comes from Helicobacter bilis, assembly GCF_900198365.1. Lineage (GTDB taxonomy): Bacteria > Campylobacterota > Campylobacteria > Campylobacterales > Helicobacteraceae > Helicobacter_A > Helicobacter_A bilis_B. Next base: position 7,692 of record NZ_FZMS01000018.1, read on the forward strand.
TTATTCTCATATTCAAGCCTTGAGATAGAATCTATAAGGTTTTTTTGATAGCGAGATTCCATAATGACTAATGTATCTTTATTTATATTATAGTTTTCTTGTGTGTGCTTTAGTGTCTCTTGTGTGATGAATACATATTTTGCTGCATTCTCTATTTCTGCTAAGGCGGTATTAAGCGTATTTTGCAAGGAGTAAAAGGCTTGTTTTGTATTCTCTTTTGCGATAATGTAGTCTTGTGTGAGTGTTTGACGATTAAGAATAGGGGCAGCAAGTGAGCCTGCCATCTGCCATACCATATCGCCTATACCAAGATGAGGTGAGAATAGAATCTGCCCTAGATTTCCGCTTAGATTCACACTTGGTAATAATGCCATTTTTTTATTATAGCGTTGATACAGAGAGCTATTGAGTGCAAATACACTTGCACGCACATCGGGGCGGTTAAATAAAACATTTGTTGGCATGGAATCTACATGCGGGATTTGCGGGGTTTTAAAGGTGTAGTTATCTGTGTTTATATCAAAGTTAAGCGTATTTGCATTGAGTAGCACTAGCAGGGCGTTTTTATTTTGCTCTAGCGTGTATTCAAGCGATAGGGTTGTATTTTTTTGCGTGAGATAGTTACTCTTTGTCGTTGCTACACTATCAAGCCCCACAAGCCCTAAATGGTATTTTTTCTCTGTGAGCTTATAGATTTCTTCAAGGTTTTGTGTGATTTGTTTATTAAGTGCAATGGCTTCTCTTGTTTGTCTTATGATAAAGTAGTAGTTTGCAATATCACCTAGCAAAATAACTTGTGCGGCTTGTAGATTATATATTGACTGCAGAATCTGTTGTTTACTAGAGAGTCTCAATGCGTTTAATTTGCCAAAGAGATCGACCTCCCAGCTAAAAGATAAACTCATATTTGTCGTGTTTTGCGTGATATTTGTCTGAATCTGCTTGTAGTTGTTGTCGCTATAATTGTAGTTTAGCCCCACATTTGCTTTAGGGAATAGATTCCATGTGTTTATTTTTGCTGTGGCTCTTGCTTGTTTAATATTTGATTCTAAAGTTTTTATATTTGTATTTTGTTGCAAAGCATGATTTGCAAGTTCGTTTAATACAGAATCATCAAATAGCATAAAAAATGTGCTTTTAAAGTCCTTGTATTCATTATCTTTAGTCGTAGCGATACTTTCTAATAAATCCTTATTTGCAAACACTCGCGGTGTATGCGTTTTGATTGCTAAATCACTCTCCTTAGGAAGATTTACACAACCTATACAATAAAAACATATAAAAGGGATAGTCATAAAACTCATGCGTAAAATATGTAAATAAATCATAGCTATCAAATAATATGGATATTGAAATACAACAGAACATACTCGCATAAATAAACCTTATAAAATAACAAATTTGAAAATTACTATTAAGATTGTAATTATATGAAATATTGTTAAAGTTTGTGCGATTTTATCCCCTAAATTCTCCTTAAAATGTTATAATGGCGATTTTAACTCTACTTTAAAGGAATGATAATGATGACTTACAATAAGCTTGGACTAAATATTGTAATTGCTGGGGCAGTAACTCTAGCTGTAGCTTTTGCAGCAAGTGCTATCCCAAGCGATAAAGAGCTATTGCAAAAGGCAAAAGATTCTAGTTTAGATCCAATGCCAACAGGCAAGGAACTAGCAGCCTTTCAACAACAAAAGATAAAAGAAACCGGTGTTGCAAAAGGTTATAGCCCCTTGCTTACAAAAGATCAAATTGAATTAGGTAAGAAGCTATATTTTGACCCACGATTATCAAGCTCAAACCTTATCTCATGTAATACTTGCCATAACTTAGGACTTGCTGGTGCTGATGTCGTGCCAGCAGCTATCGGGCATAAATGGAGTGCAAATCCGCATAATCTCAATAGCCCAACCGTGCTTAACTCTGTATTTAATGATGTGCAGTTTTGGGATGGTAGATCAGCACATTTAGGCGATCAAGCACAAGGACCAATCCAAAATCCAGTAGAAATGGCAGCCCAACCAAAGCTTGTTGAAGAAAAAATCACTTCAATACCAGAATATGTCAATGAGTTTAAAAAAGCGTATGGAAAAAATGTGAAAATAGACTTTAAACTCATCGCAGATACAATTGCATTGTATGAATTTACGCTTACAACACCAAGCCGATATGATTCTTTCTTAAGAGGGGATACAAATGCCCTTACAAAACAAGAAAAAGAAGGACTGAATCTATTTATCGATAAAGGCTGTGCCTCATGTCATAATGGCATAAATCTTGGTGGAAATATGCAGGCATTTGGCGTTATGGGGCAGTATCAATACGCAAATATCGGTGATTTTAAAGGTAATGAAGATGGTTTAGTAAAAACCCCAACATTAAGAAATGTAATGCAAACTGCACCATATTTTCATAATGGACAATATTGGGATATTAAAGATGCGATTAAGGAAATGGGTAAGATTCAATTAGGCATAGATTTAAGTCAAAAAGAAATAGAATCTATTGCTACATTCTTTAAAGCCCTAGATGGTAAAATGCCAGAAGTTATCTATCCTGTGTTGCCTGTGGCAAGCTCTAAAACGCCAAAGCCAACTTTTTAATCTAAAACTTACCTAGTTAGATTCCTTAAGATTATCGCCTTTTAATAACAATCATGTTATTAAAAGAATCTTTAAGGCTAAGTCGCCTCATAATAACTACATGCATTTACACGCAACACAGAATCTATTCTACATATTGCCATAAATCTAGTATCAGCATAAAACCACTTAAAAATAGCAAGACACGGCATATTGTAACTTCGCTAAATTTTTGCTATGATTGCATGAATACTTCGAAACTATGGAACTTTAATCATGAATTTTGTCTTAATAATACTCTCTGGTGTGCTTGATATTTTTGCAAATCTTGCATTGGAAAAATCCGATGGATTCCGCAAGATATGGTGGGGGATACTTGCCTTAGTGCTTGTTGGTTCTGCGTTTTTACTACTCGCTGTTGTTGTTGATAATGGCATGTCTTTGCCTATTGCCTATACGCTTTGGGGGGCTATTGGGATTTTGGGCAGTGTTGCTGGGGCTTACTACTTTTTCAAGCAAAAGTTAAAGCCTATTAATTATGTTGGCATTGTTTTGGTAGTTATCGCTGTGGCTTTATTGCAGTTAAAATTCTAAATGAGACAAAATCATAAAAGCGGCTTTTTAAGCATAGATATTGCTTTCTCTCTACTTATCCTATCATTTGCTTTTATTCTACTTTTACAAGCCCAAAATACAATCACAAAGCAGTTAAACACACATGATATGCAGAATCTTTATAAAGCAAATGAAACACTTTTTTACAACCTAAAACACAATATATGCAAAAAACACACATTAAAAACACAAAGCAATCACACCTATAATGCATGTATGCTTACAGGAAAAGCAAATGATGAAATCACTCTGCATTACTATGCAATACAATAATTTCATGCAAGATAAATATTAGAATCTAAAGACATGGTTTAAAGATATAGTCAAAAATTAGTATATTTAGTGTGGAATTATGGAATTTTTGCGTGCGGTTTTTTGAAGTGAAAATAAAAATAAAAACATTACAATGCTATACATTACAAACAAAAGATTTTCTATTGCTCCTGTTGCTTTCACGCTTCCACCGATAAAACCACCTATCCCTAAAATATATTTTGGATTAATCAAAATAACACAACAGAAAAGTAGCCACGCAATCAAAGAATTTGGAGTATTTTAAAACTTATATTTTAAACAAATAACAAAAAAGTATGTCTATTGAAATTTTATGGGTTTCTTGGGGTATTGAAAAACTCAAATAAAACTTTAGAAATTTTGTAAAAACACCAGCCCACAATCGCTAGTATAGGCAATACGCATACACTAACAAAATTAAATTGTTTTACAATAAAAAGCCCAGAAATAATAAAAAACTCGATATAAAAGGCAAACCTAAAATACCTACTTAATTTATCAAGTCGATTATCATATGCTTCGTCGTATAGTGAATGAAGTGTGGAGAGACTTCTTGAATTAAATAAGATTGAAAAAGCTGTTATTTGAAATCCAAACATTATGGACAGAAAAGTTATAAGCTCCGTAAAGAAAGTATTGTTTGGATTATCTTTATATCCAAAAATAAATAAGCCAATAATTGAACTTGCTACCACGATTATTGTAATTTCATAAATATCTCTGCCTTTAATTATCATTGATTGCCTCCAGCAGCTTTTCTTTGACACTTTCTTTATCCCAAATACTTTCATTTGTTTTAAGTGGTTTAATAGTTATTTTTTGGAAAAATGTGTTTTGGTTAAAAATAACCCCAAAACTATTTTTATCCTTTCCTTTTATCAACAAATCTTTTATGCGAAGATTATCTTTTGACACAAAAAGATTTTCTATGAATGATAAAATATTCTTTTTACTTTTATCTTTGTATTTAAGCGACAAAACAAAATCATCTGGTCGTGAATCCTGATCGATATTTAGCGTTTTTATTAGCCCTCCACCAAACAAACCATTAGCATCTGCAAATCTTATTTCTTGTATAGAATCTAAGGTTTTGATGAAATGTTCTAAAGCTTGATAAAAGCTGTCTATTTCATATTTATTGTTTTTATTACTTTCTTGTAATATGTCTAACAAAATTTTTTTATCATCATAGTTTTTTATGTAAAGGATTTGTTTTTCATAGTGATATAGAAAAAATCCTTGCTGTATCAATTCTACTTCGGTTGGACTTCTGGTATTTTTCTTTTCCTGTTTCGTTTCTGTATCAAGAACTGTATCGCGTCTTGGGCTTGGGCTGTTGTATTCAATAGCCAACCAAAAATATTCATCAGTATTTTCTATATATCCTTTGTAGTAATTATTCTTTTTGTGAATAAATATTTCTTTACTTATATGCTCAAAATCATCTTTGGTGGCGTTATTTAATTTTTCTGGCTTTGTTGTGCTTGTCAATATGATTCTCGCCTTATAAAATTCCATTCATGTCCTTTCTATGTTTTCTATCTCATCTTTTGTGAGATTGTAGAGTTTATAGACTAAAGAGTCAATTTTAGATTCTAACTTGCTTGTGTCAAGGGTAGAATCTGCTTTGTCATATTGAGCCGTAGGCGAAATATCTTTTTTAGATTCTGTATTTTTAGATACTTCGGCTAACGCCTCAGTATGACAAGCTTTAATTTCTAGAATTTCATCTACACATTTTATAATCTCATCGCATAGGGGCTTATTAGATTCTGTGATTTGTGGGATAGGGAGATTTTCTAATTCATAAAGATTTACATTGTTGTTTGTGCTGGTGATTCTAAATAGCCAGTTTAAAAGCTTAGAGTTAAGAAGTCCTATCAAATATATTGCGGTTTCTTTAGATTCTACAAAAAGCATTTTTGTAGAATGTAAAAACACAAATTTATTTGTGTTTTTACATTCTAGCAAGGTGCAATGTATGCGATTTTTGTCAGTTGTGCCTGTGATGCCTTGCATAGCGATTATGTGTGATTTTGCATTATGGTTACACATTTTTAAAGTTTCGCTAGATTCTATGCAGTGCATAAGATTATTATCAATAAAGTAGCGATGTATATTTTCGCCTTTTATGAGATAGATTCCTGTTTGTTTTTCGCTTTTAATACGCTTTAAATGGATTGTATTTATATTGCCCTGTAAGCTAGAATCCATCATATCTTTTAGTAGGATTTTATCTGTTTTAACTTTGGCAATAATGGACATTTCGCCTTTTTTAATAAGTGGGATTTCATAAAGTGGGAAAAACTCTAAAATTTGCTTTTGACTGATAGATTCAAAGTCAATTTTATCCATTTTGGATTCTGTGTTGTTGATAGCGATTTTAAAGTGGTTATTTGACTTTGGCTTTGCTTTGAGAAACTCCATAATGCAAACGCCTTGTATCACACCTGTGAAAAGTTTTTGATTCTTCTTAAACTCCACAAAGTATTGCATTTGTGTTTTTTTGAGTAGTAGCTCTCTTGTAAATTGTGCGGATAAATCGCACATAATGGAGCTTTGTGTGATAAATGCAACAAGTGAGTTTGTATGTCCTAAATTGTATCCTAGCTCTACAAAAACCTTATATAAGTTTTGTTTGCCTTTATCCTTGCCTTCGCTGTAAGGGAATCTTGTTTTGTCGTAAAGCCCCTTTGGCACTTGCATATAAGGCGGATTACCTATGACTAAATCAAAGCCTATAAAGTCGCCTGCGTTTGAGTGAAACTTTTGCTTTTCAAATTCTTTGTCGCCTATGCCTTTTTGTTTTAATTGATTATTATAGGCAATTTGCTCTTTGGTTAGCCCATCGCTCAAAACTTCGGGGAATTCAAACCGCCATTCAAATGCGTTTTCATAGCCTTTTGCACTTAATTTATCATCAATTTGCATTCTTAGCTCTATGAGTTTTGAAGCAGATTTAAAGGCTTCTTGCTTTTTGCTGCTCTCTGTGGGTTCAAAACTTTTTGCATAGTTTTTATTTGTCAGTATGTTTGAAACGACACCTATGCCAGAATCTATATTTTCTTTAAAAATAAAGGTTGTTTCATTTATCCACTCCCCTAGTGCAAATGTGCCAAATATTTTTAGGTGTTTTTCTATCCCTTTTCTTAGTTTATCTTGCTCTTTGTTGGCTTTAATGGAGATTTTAAACTTTTCTTTGAGATTTTTAATACTTTCTTGTATCTTTTGCTTTGCTGTAATGTCTTTGTTATGCTTATAATCTATTACAAGATTTTTGTATGCTTGTATTTCTTGCTCTATATTGTTAATATTGAGTGAATCTTTTAAATCAAAGCGGCTTACAAGCGAATTCCCGCATTTAATATTTATATCAATATTTGGTAGGGTTTCTAGGGTGTTTGTATTTTTACCATTAGAATCAAAGATATAAAAGCTGTATTTAAGTAGCTCTATCCATAGTCTTAGCTTTGTGATTTCACAAGAGTTTGGGTTTATATCCACGCCAAAAAGGCAGGATTCTATCAAAATGCGTTTGTTGTGAAATAGGGCTTTTTGGATTATGTGAGATTCTAAATTTTCGTGGGCTGGGGTTTGATAAGTATGCAGGATGTTATTAGAATCTTGTATTAAAATCTCATCATTTTCTAGGCTTAAATCTATGTCTTTTAATCGCTTGTAGTCTCGCTCTCCATTATCATCAATGTGAATCTCGCAGAGAATCTTAAGGCGGAATTTTAGCTCTATCATAGCATTGAGCATAGATACAAGGAAGTGTCCGCTACCAACGGCTGGATCGCATATTTTTATAGAATCAAAAATAGCATTTGCCTCTTTATAGCCATTTACAGAATCTGTGAGTTTATCTAGCTTTTGTGCTAAAGATTCTAAGCTATCGCATTCCCACGATTTTCTTTCATTAAACTTATCTATAACGACTTTTTCTAGCGACTCTTTACACATATAGCTTGTGATAAAGCTAGGCGTGTAGAAACTGCCCTCTTTGTAGCCATTTAGCTTTTCAAAGACTAGTCCTAACACAGCGGCATTTATCAGCTTGTCGTGGTTTGTTTTGGTGTGGTTTATAATGTCCTTTGGCGTGGTGGTGAAGTCATAAGCGTGTAAAAAGGCAAAGAGATACTCTAAAAGTGGCAGAGATTCTATATCTTTGTAGTTTTTATCTCTTTTAAGGATTGAGTGTTTAAATATAGCTATTGTTTTAGAATCTAACAGCTTTATTTCTTTACCCTCTCTTTCTAGCTTTGTTTTGTCAAAAAGGCTTGAGTTAAGATAAGGGATAGAATCTAGCTCTTTTAGAGTGCTTTGGCGTTTGCTCTCTTTAATGGCTAAGACTTCAAAAAAGAGTGTGTTTAAGTCTGTGAAGCTTTTGAGAGTGTCAATATCTAAAAATGGCTTTTTAATATGCTTGAAGCTTAAAAGCATAGATTCTAAAAGTCGCAGGAATAAAAGGCGGTTATTCCAAGTGGTAAGCAGTGAAAAGATAGTCTCAAAGTCATCTTGTGGGGAGAGCTGGAAAGCTTTGGTGATAGAATCTAAAAGCGTGTTTTTTATATCATTTGCTTGTATTAAAACTTTAGAATTTTGACTTATCTCTTTTAAGCCTAGAATATAGAGTAATTCATCATAGAAGCTTTGATTTAGCGTATTTGCGTCAATGCAATTTTTTCGTTTTAATAGCACTTGTGGGCTTAGGGCTTGATATAGCAGGGGCAGGGGTGTAGTCTGTATATGAAAATGGGTAAATTTTAGTGTGGAATTAAGCTTTGGCAAATATAGTTTAATATCATCGTAAAATTTTTGTGTTGTCTTATTTACACCTTCTTTACCATCGCAATTATTAAAATAGCCTATGATTGTTTTATCATCGGCAAATTGTCGGTATTGTTCGGCGTCTATGAGATAGAAATCTCGCGTATTTGTTAGGATAATGCGTTTTATGTCGTTGTTGTTATGGGTTATATACTCGCGTAAAAAGTAGAGAATGGATTCATAAAAGGCTTTGGATTCTAGATTCTCTACCAAAACTGGGTGGGTGCAGGGTTTAGGGTGCGTTATTTTAGATTCTAGATTCTTGTCATTTTGAGCCATAGGCGAAAAATCTCTTTTAGATTCCAAATCTTTAGATACTTCGGCTAACGCTTCAGTATGACAAGGATTAGATTCTAGATTCTGTATTGTTTGGTTTGTGCTATTTATAGAATCTGTAGTTTTAGTAGATTCTAGAATTTTGTCATTTTTGCAAGTGTGGGCAAGAGATTGTTTCGTGCGAGCTTTTGAAAAAAGCGAAAAATCTCTTTTAGATTCCAAATCTTTAGATACTTCAGCTAATGCCTCAGTATGACAAGGTATAGAATCAAGACTATATTCTGGTGTAAAGAGTGTTACTACCCCCCCCCCCCATTGTTAGAGTTTATAAACTCCGCTTCATTGCTTAGGCGTTTCACTTCAAAAAGCACTTTAGCTTTGTTGTCTTCATAAATGCTTAAATCAATGCGATTTTTTGTATTGCACTCATAGGCAAAGCTTTGGGATAGAAACTCTATTAAAGCGATTTTTTGATGCTCTTCACTCTCATTTTCATTTGTATGTAAAAACTTATCCCTATGTTTGCTAAAAGATTCTAAATCATTTTTACTTGGACTTTGAGCGTTTGATAGAAAGTCTTCTAAGGGGATAAGCGTATAAGTCATTGTAACTTCTCTTTTGTAGTGGTTTTTAGAAGTGGATTATAGCAAAACTTTGACCATTCAAACTATACGATGGATAGCATTTAATAAAAAGCAAGTAGCCTTGTTAAAATAGCATTAATCACACAAGACTCTTTATCGCATTTTCTACATTTTTTATAACCCAATTTGGTGTGCTAGCCCCAGCGCTTATTCCACATATTTTTTTACCTGCAAACCATTCTTGTTTGATGTCGTTTTCATCTTCGACTAGATAGCTATCCTTGCAATGATTTTGTGCAATATAAAAAAGCTGCTTTGTATTCGATGAGGTTTTGCCGCCGACAATAATCATAATATCAGCCTTTTGACTAAGCGTCCTTGTTGCCTCTTGATTCTCAAAAGTCGCATTGCATATTGTGTTAAACACTCGCACTTCCATTGCATTGCTGACGAGATACTGCACAATTTGTAGGAATTGCTCTATTTGCTTTGTGGTTTGTGATACGACTGCCACTTTTTTTGGAATCCTTTTTATTTGCTGCAAAGATTCTAGATCACTCACAACAATTGGCGGCTTTATGCTATAGCTCATCACGCTACGCACTTCAGGGTGATTAGAATCTCCAAAAATCACAATATTATACCCATCATTACTCATCTTTTCTACAATCTGCTGTGGCTTTGTAACAAATGGGCAAGTCGCATCAGTGATACTAACGCCCTTTGTTTGCAAGATTTCTAGATTCTGTTTTGTGATGCCATGTGTGCGGATAATTACGCTTTTACTATCACCTAGCTTTGTAATATCTTCTTGCACTCTTACGCCAAAGTTTTTCTCTAAACGGCTGATTTCAAGCGGATTGTGTATAAGCGGTCCTAGTGTGAGTGTGTTTGAGTTGTTTTGTGCGATTTTTTCTGTGATTTTTATAGCTCTTTTTACACCAAAACAAAATCCATATTTATCTGCAAGTATGACTTCCATGATATTCCTTATTGTGATTTTTTAGCCTTATATAATGTGTATTGTGAAAAATTATAACAAAGTTGTTTTAAGATTGCATGGCTTTAAAATAGGACAAATAAGATTCTAAAATTGTATTTAGACTTTTCTTTTGAGTTTAGAATCCAGTCCGAACTCGCATAGACTACACATGGGGTATTTTGCCAAAACTATATCGTGTCTAAAAACTTCAATTTATCTCACAATTTTATCATTTACATAATTTTAGGAACACATTTTGCTTCAAAGAGTGCGTATTCAAATTTTTCGCAAAGGATGCAAATATGAGTTTTAGGATAAATACAAATATCGCGGCACTCAATGCGCATACCATCGGTGTGCAAAACAATAGGGCAATAGCTAACTCGTTAGAGAAGTTAAGCTCTGGTTTGAGGATTAACAAGGCGGCAGATGATGCTTCAGGTATGTCAATCGCAGATAGTTTGCGTAGTCAAGCAAGTTCATTAGGACAGGCAATCGGCAACGCAAATGATGCTATCGGTATGATTCAGATTGCGGATAAAGCAATGGATGAGCAGCTAAAGATTCTTGATACCGTAAAGGTTAAAGCAATCCAAGCAGCTCAAGATGGGCAAACCACTGAATCAAGACGCGCGTTGCAAAACGATATTGTGCGACTTTTAGAAGAGCTTGACAATATCGCTAATACAACAAGCTACAACGGGCAGCAAATGCTGTCTGGTGCTTTCTCTAACAAAGAGTTCCAAATCGGTGCGTATTCTAATACAACGGTGAAAGCTTCAATCGGTCCAACAAGCTCAGATAAAATCGGGCATGTAAGACTTGAAAGCTCATCTGTAACAGGTATTGGTATGCTTGCTAGTGCTGGTGCTAAGAATCTTAAAGAGGTGGCATTGAAATTCCGCCAAGTTGATGGAAAGAAAGACTACAAGCTTGAGACTGCAGTCATTTCTACAAGTGCTGGCACAGGTATTGGTGTATTAGCAGATACTATTAATAAATTCTCTGATACACTCGGTGTGCGTGCGTATGCAACGGTGCTTGGGACTGGTGGTGTGCCGGTGCAATCTGGAACGGTGCATGGCTTAGTTGTAAATGGCACAACTATTGGGACAATCAATGATGTGCGTAAAAATGATGCTGATGGTAGATTGATTAATGCCTTTAACTCAATTAAAGAAAGAACAGGTGTAGAAGCGTATGTGGATATCGAGGGTAGATTAAACCTTAGAAGTCTTGATGGTCGTGCTATATCTGTGCATGCTGAAGGTAAAACAGGTGCGGTGCTTGGTGGCGGTAGCTTTGCTGGAGTATCTGGCACAAATCACGCTATTGTAGGTCGTATAAGCCTTGTAAGGACAGATGCAAGAGATATTATTGTATCTGGGACAAACTTTAGTAGTGTTGGATTCCATTCAGCTCAAGGTATCGCACAATACACCGTGAATTTGCGTTCTGTTCGCGGTAATATGGACGCAAATATCGCAAGTGCAAGCGGTGCAAACGCAAATGCGGCTCAAGCAGTGCAGAATAAAGATGGTATCGGTGCAGGTGTAACATCACTTCGCGGTGCGATGGTTGTTATGGATATGGCAGAATCTGCTACAAGGCAGCTTGATAAAATCCGTGCTGATATGGGTTCTGTGCAAATGCAGCTTGTTGCTACAATCAACAACATTTCTATCACGCAAGTTAATGTTAAAGCGGCTGAAAGTCAAATTAGAGATGTGGATTTCGCACAAGAATCTGCGACATTCTCTAAGCATAATATCTTGGCTCAATCTGGTAGCTTTGCTATGGCTCAAGCTAATGCAGTGCAACAAAATGTTTTAAGACTTTTACAATAGTAAAAGCTTTTAAAGCAAATAGGTTTGCAACATAGAGTCTGTAAGCCCCTATCTTAAAATAGATTACGCCACATTTACCTTTGATATAGTTTTTCATATATCTTTGGGTAGATGTGGCTTTTTAGATTCTATACTTCTTTTTTCTTTGTATTTTTATTCTATCAAATTTAATTATGTAGTTTTATATGCTTTATGTTTTAAATAAAAGATTCTATAATCTCTTTTATATTCTTTACGAAAAGATTCTATGCGATTAGAGTGTGTATTATTTATAGATATGATAGCTTTGATAATAGCCCTGCATAAAACTTTTAGATATTAAAGATTTTAGTTTGTGTGATCTTAGATTCTGCATTTATTTATCACTGCTTGAATTTAGAATTATTATTGTTAGAGTATTTAGAATCCAAAATGGATTTTGTACTATGTCTTTATGCAAGGCATGTATAAATTATTAAATAATATTATGTTTTAGAATCTTGTGATAAGCAATCATATCTTAGATTCTAAAAGCTTATAAAGTCTTGCTTTTTAGAATCTAGCATATTGAAGTGATTATAATCTAATTAGGTTAATAATCATTTAAAGCGATTATTTTTCAACAGTAATAAGCGGTGAGCTGCCACCTAGCACTCTCTCATGCTCTTTTGCAAGGACCTTGAGATTCTCTCCTTTAATGCTTATGCGTAATAACCCTACATTTAAAAAGCCAATTTTCTCTAAAAAGAGCGACTCTAGCTTACCATCATATAAACCACAGAAACGCAACACTCTAGGCAAGACTTCAATCTTTATGGAAAGATTCTCATTATCTAGCATTGTCTTTGCTTGCATGAGTTCTTTTACACCAAGTTGATTTGATAGCTTACTCTTGCGTAAGAAATAGAATCCATGATATTTTTTCACGCTTATATCATGCAGGTCGCTTGGAGAATAGATCCTGCCATTTCTGCGTGCTTTTATGCTAAACTCAACACAATCTCCATTGTGAGTGATATTTTCTATCACACCGCTAATTGGCGATACTATGGCATTTGGTATTGTGGGATTAATGAGTTTTGAACTACAAAAAAATAGCCATGCTAATAACATAAGCAACAAAATCCCAGTCAAAATATAGAATCCAAAGTATGCAGCAATCAACCCAAATATAACGATAATATAAGCTCCTTGCTTACTTTCACTCTCTATAACACGCATCTTTTCCCCTTAAAATAAATATATGGATTATAGCAAGTTTTTATACAAACGCGCTTTAAGATTTTTGTTATTTTAGATTTTAGCACAACTTAGAATCTAGCTTGCTGCGGATTAAGAAAACCTAAACTAATACATAATGCTTAAATACTACATAATTTGCTTTAAACTCCAAAGTATCACAACCTAATATTATCCAACAAACAAAAAAATCCCAGCATTTGTAACCCAGTCCTAAGACACAAAACAATCTGGAATCTTTAGTAAAGAAAACGCGATTAAATAACCATTCGTATAGCATCAGAGAAGCCTTCAGCGTCATTTGCTAATACATAATATTCTACGCCGATTTCTCTGCCTTCCTCCATTACATCGTATTCAAGTGGTGTGGGTGTAACTACGATAAACACAGGGTTTTTCGCATTTGGCGTTGCTTTATATTCTCGTATGAAATCAAAGGCTAGTAATCCCATGTTTTTATAATCAAGCACAACTATATCTTGTGGTTTTGCCCCTAACTTTGCAAGTGCATCAAAAGGATTGTGTTCAATTGTTACCTTAAGTCCAGAATCTACGCGTTCAATTAGCTGTTGGGATTTAAATGACTTTGTGTCGTTTTCTTGTATCACCATGACATTTTGCATACTAAGCTTTTCTAAATCTTTTAGCAGTCCAAAAAGCTCTTTTGTCTTTGCGGATACGACCTTATTCTTATCAAGCCCTTTGAGAAAATAGCGTAGGTAAGTCTTTGAGTTATATCCGCCATGAATGTCTGCATCGCGGAAAAATTTCTTTACATACTGATTTGTCTTTGCACGCGCCCACATTGCCTTATCTAGCTCATAACCTTTTGTATTAAGTAGCTTTATAAAACGCCCCTTTATTTCAGCAGTCATAGGGGCAAATACATCAGCAAAGGTTTGAAAATGCTTTTCTTTAAAGACTTGCAATCTCGCACTCTCCCTTGCGATAACATCTTTTTGTTTGGCGATATAATCTATCAAATCTACAAATCTACGGCGTAATACCTTAACTTCTTTTTCAAACTCTAAGTATTCCTTGCTTTTTTTATCAGGCATTAGTCTTAAAGTTCGCTCTTCTTCTTCGAGTCTTCTGCCAAGCGGTTCAGATTCTGCCTTTGCACCTGCCATGCCTATTTTCACATCTTCGATATATTGCTCTAAATGAGTGTAAGAGACTTGTCGCACTAAAAAGATTCTCTCAAAAGCATAGGGTAGTGGATATTGCGTCTTTTTGTTATACTCTTCAAAGTCTCTATAAAGCGAAGCGACTTCATGCTTAATCGCTTTTAACTCTTTGTTTTCAAGCATAGAATCTAAATCACACAAATCATTATAAGCTGTGAATAAAAAGCGTTTCATACGCATAAAGTCAAGCTCTTTATTGCCCTCAATAAAATCATGATGATGGCTTAAGATATTCTTTTCTCTTGCGAAATATTCGTTAATGCAATCTTCTGGAGATTTTGTAACAGGTATTGCCTCTTCATCTTCTAGTGAAATTTTTAATTGCATTTTTACGACAACGCGATTTTCTACTACAAATTCAACCTCAATGTTTGTTGCTAGCTCTTCTTCTTCGCCCTGCCACACATCAAAGGTAAATGGATAAACGCGTTTATTGAGTGTTTGCTCTACTTTACCCTCTTTATTTGCAGGATCTAAACTTATAATTTGCCCTTCTAGCATTATTGCTCCTTAAGTTATGACAAAACATAAAACTTTATATTATATCTAAAAACATGTATTTTCAAACACAATAATCTAAAATTCTACTCATTACGCAAGACTTGCAATACATCTATTTTGCTTGCTTTTTTAGCAGGATAATATGACGATAAGCACACAATAACACATGCTCCAATGATAGTCCATAATAAATCACTCCAAAGTAACTCAATAGGCAGTTTAGATACACCATACACATCAGCAGGGATTGAGATAATATCAAAAGTCTTTAGAATCCACATGACAATAAATGCTCCAATAACACCAAATACAATGCCACTCCCGCCAATCACAGCACCTAAGCGGAAAAATATCTGCTTTACATGCTTCTTACTTGCCCCAAGGCTAATTAGCAGGGCAATCTCTTTTCGCCTATTCATCACAACCATAAGCAATGAGCTAATAATATTTAAACTCGCCATAAGAATAATTAGCATAAGCACTAAAAACAAAGCCTTTTTCTCTAGCTCCATAGCCGCAAAGAAATTGCCATTTTGCTCCCACCAGCCTTGTGCCTCTGCATGCACGATATTGCCACTCTCTTTCATATAAGATTCTATAGCAAGGCGGATAGATTCTATATCTTTCATAGGCTCATTAGAAAAAATATGAAATCCTTCATAAGCCCCATTTCCCACACCACGCAATGCTTGTAATGCCTCAAAAGTCGTATAAACGATAGAGTTATCATAGTTTCGCAGACCACTTGTAAAAGTGCCATCAATGCCAAATTTTTTCATCTTTGGAGTAAGGGCTATGCCTGTTGGGGCAAGCTCTGTAAATATGAGTGTAACTTTTTCATCTTTATTTAGCCCAAGTGAATAGTAAAATGTCTCACCCATAATGAGATTAAAGGTATTGCTAAACTCTTTTGTGCGACTTTCATATAAGACCTTATTAACATTTTTCTCTCTCTCTAGATCGATTGCATACACAACGAGTGGATATATTTCTGCATTCATGCGGATTACTGCTTGTGTTTGCATATATGGACTAAATTTTAATTTTGGAAACTTTTCTTCTAAATACTCTAAAAGCTCTTTTGATAGCCCCCTATTAGAAGTTGCAAAAATAGTAATTGGATAATTCATTATAAAAAGCTTGTGTTCAAACTCTTTTATCATGCCATTCATAATACTCATCGTTACTAAAAGCACCATAACGCCCACACCCACACCAAGAAAGGCTAAAATCGCAGTGATTGATATAAAAGGCTGCGTTTTATCAAACTTTAAATAATGTCGCAATATAAATGTTATAAGGCGTGTATTTTGCATAGAATCCCTTTTTGTGAAGCCATAAAATTTTAAGTATTATAACAAAATCATTTTAGGTTTCTAAATAACTAAGTGTGAGTGCGGGGGTTTAACAAGCTGCATTAATCTTGTTCAAGTTGTGCTTATTGCGGTTTTTAGAAATAGAAAGTATCCACAAGAATATGGTTAATTGCATTTCTATGATCATATATTCTGCTTAACTGCAAACAAGATGAACTTAAGTTTGGACATATGTATGTTAGCTTAAAGACATGTAGCACAGGCTAAATTGTTCCTTGACTTCAAAAAAAACGATACACTACGATTTTTATTTTAAATTCTGCGGAGTTTATATGCGTAAGATTATTGCTGTTATTGGATATGCAAGCTTAGAGCGTTTGGAAGAAAAAGATAAACAAATAATACAAGATTTAGCACGAGATTTAGGTAAAAAGCTTATACAAGAGGGTTATGTTATCGCAAATGGTGGGTTAGGTGGCGTAATGGAGGCTGTCTCTCTTGGTGCTAGATGTGCTAATAATTATAACGATGGACAGATATTGGGACTTATTCCAAACTATGATAAAAGTATCGCAAATCCCTACATTGATAGGGCATTGCCGCTTGGGTTTGATATAGCAAGAAATGTTTGCGTGGCAAGTGTTTGTGATGCTATGGTAATTATTGGCGGGGAGAGTGGAAGTCTTAGTGAAATGGCTTTTGCTTGGCAGCTTGGTAAATTAATTATCGCACTTTCAAATTATGGTTATGGTGGTGAGTTTAAAAACAGAACACTAGATTCTAGACGAAAAGATAAAATCTATTTTGCAAACAACGCAAGCGAAGTTATAGAGATTTTAAGAGAGAAATTACCCCTTTATCAAAAGGCTTTTGCAGGTATTAAAAAAGATATGACAAAACAAGAAGCAAAAGATATTATTAAAGCACATTGTGATATTGAGGTGGGATTAGACTTTTTTAGGTCAAGGAAGTGAGGGCTTTGTATTCACAGATAGGAAAAAGATATATAAACTTTTTAAACACTCCCCCTATATTTCAAGGCTTTATTTTCAGTTAGAACCACTCTCTAAACAACTTAAAAATACGCGTTTTAGCCTGCCTTTTGAGATATATTATAATAATGATATATTGATCATATCGTATGAGTATTTTGAAACAAAACCTTTTAAACCTATGCCTTATACTGCATATATAGAGTTACTTTCAGATTTTTATTATGCAGGTATTGTGTGTTGTGATATGCAGCCTAAAACTTATTAATTGATACGCAAAACGATAGGCTTGTTATTTGTGATATTGGCTGGGATTTTGTCTCTTATAGTGATGCATTTTTTAAGAGTATGTGTAGAAGGGCATTTGCGATTTATAAATTACAGAATCATTTATGCAAACTTGATAGTATCAAGGAGTTTCTTAGCCCACTTAATACACAAGAAGATTTTAGTGTCTTAGAGAAATTTTTACAATGTGAGAATCTCTTAAGCGAATATCAAAGATTTTTCTCAAAAATTGGGGCTTTTGGACTGCATAAAACTTTAATAAGAGATTTTTATAAAGAGAATCTGCAGTATAAAAGCATTTTTGATTATGGTGCTGGAAGTGGAGAAATCGCTTATATAAATAAAATAGGTAAAAGCGTCGTAGGTTATGAAATCAGCAAAGATATTATTAAAGATAAATATCAAAAGGCTTTTGAAAAAATTATTATTGATAAAGAGTTAGAAAACTTTATACAAACAAAGAAGCGGTTTGATTCTGTCTTATGCTCTCTAGTGCTATGCCATCATCTAGCAGATACGCAAGAAGAGGCCTTAAAAATTATTGATTCTATTATGAATAATCTTGTGTTATTGAGTAAAAAGCATATTTTTATTGTGATCTGTAATCCACTTTTTTATAACGCAAAATCTAATATACAAGAGCGTAAAAGTAGCGACTTTTATGAGACACAACACATTATTACAAAAACAATGTTTGCTACAAAAAGAGATAGACTTGACTTTCATTATCCTTTGGGATTTTATGAGAATCTTTTTAAGCGTTTTAATCTTAAAATAGAAAATCTTTTTCAAAGCGGAGACACAAACACAAGTCCTTATAGAATCTATAATTCTGATTTTATGTTTTTAAGTCTTATAAAGGAATGATATGGATATTATAGAATCTAAAGAAAAAATTGGCATTATTGGCTATGGTTATGTTGGCAGGGCATTTTATGAATTTTTTAAAAATCATTTTGAAGTATTTGTGTATGATAATAATCCTAGCTTAAAGGATGATTTCCCTTACTTGCAAGATTCTATGGATTTTATTGAAAATGTTTCATTAGTGCTTGTTTGTGTGCCAACAAATGCCCTATCTAACGGGTGTGTAGATATGAGTGCGGTGCATGAAGTGCTAGAAAACATTAAACAAGAAAAACTTGTATTGATTAAATCAAGCATACCACCATTAAGCACTGAATCTTTATCAAAAAAATATCCGCATTTAAAACTTGTATGTAGCCCTGAATATATTGGGGAAAGTAGCTATTACTTGCCACCACCTTATGATTTTGATAAAGAGGTTGTCAAGACGCCTTATTTTATTTTTGGTGGCAGGGATAACGACTGCTCTGCTATTATTAAATTTTTCAAAAAAGTAGCTGGACCAACAAAAGAATACATAAAAACAACAAGCACCAATGCTGAAGTATGCAAGTATATGGAAAATTCATTTTCTGCAACTAAAATTACTTTTTGCAATGAATTTGAAAAGATTTGTAAAACTTTTGGGGCAAATTATGATATTGTAAGAGAATTATGGCTAAAAGATCCACGCATTACAAAAACTCACACTTTAATAATGAATGAAGATAAAGACTATTGCTTTGGTGGTAAATGTCTGCCAAAGGATTTAGATGGGATTATTACACGAAGTTTTAAGTATGGTTATGAGGCAAACTTTCTAAAATCTGTTAGAGATTCTAATAAAAATTTAAGAAATGAAGCTATAAAGCCCCACATTTTATGCTTTCATCGCATTGCATATGAAGAAGCAATAAGTCCAATTTATTTTGAGAGAAAAATGGCAATAGGGCTTTTAAGATTAGAGCAGTATATAGAATCTTATCTTGAAAGGGGATATAAATTTGGCAGTATTAAGCAATGCTTAGATGAGCCAAAGAAGTATTTTTGCTTAAGTTTTGATGATGGTTTTAAAGAGCACTTAGAGATTGCTAAAATATTGCAAAATAAATATAATCCAAAAAAGAATCTTTAATTTTTTCCATAAATGTGAATAATGCTTTAAACAATATGCTTTGTGGAATGGATTTATTGTATTGTTTAATTGAGAAAGGAAAAATAAAGGAAATTTTTGAGTATTTTAAACTTATTTTAACACCAATTACTCTTAATAATATAGAGGTATTAAAACAACACTATATCAAGCAAGATTCTAAAACTCTTTGCAAATTTTATGAAAAATTTAAGGTAGATTTATCGCATATTTTCTTAGATTCTAAAGAGGTTAAAGAACTTGCAAATTATGGCTTAATTGCTTCTCACACACTATTCCATCGCGACCTTACTCAACATAAAGCACAAAGTAAAAAAGAGATTCTAGAATCTAAACAAATTTTAGAGCAATTACTTGATACAAAAATAGATATTTTTTGTTATCCAGAGGGTAAAAATGATAAAGAATTGCGAGATTTTGTAAATGAAGCTGGTTTTACATTTGCACTTTCAATCAAGCATACACATTCACAATATGGCATAGGAAGACGCATTGCAGTTGAGATTTGTGTAATTATTGCATTAAGTAGCAATAGGATAGAAAGTTTATTTGACAGGGCATTGAAAAGTGTTTATAAGCAACAATTACCCCTTAAAATAAAGCCTAAAATTAGAGTTATTGTATCTTGTGATGATTTTAATGAAACACAAAAAGAAAAGGTTAAAAATAAAGTTAAGAGTATAAGAGATAAATTATGTTTTAGTGATAATTTTCCAACACAAATTATAGATAATAATCGCACAAAAAAGCATTCTGGCACAGGAGCGTGGAATAGTGCCGCTTTTCATTTGCTCAGTATTTGCAAGAATAAAAAGAAATGCTATCTTGCCTTTTTGGATGATGACTGCTGGGATATAACATATTTGCAAGAATGCCTTAAAGTTTTATACAAAAATAAAAATGTCGGCTTAATTGCTAGTGGAATCTACTATCACACACCCAATGAAACAAAAATTCTTCAAGCGAATAAAAAAACGCTGCAAAAAGAAAATGTTTTCTTGCAAAATCCCTATATACAAGGAAGTAATCTTTTTATCTCTTTGAGAGTATTTTTTGCTATAGGTGGATTTGATGAGAGTATGCCTAGCACGACAGATAGAGATTTAATTATGCGTTATTTAGAATACACGGAAGTTTGTAAAAAGATTCAAACAAAATTTATAAATAAGCCATTAGTATCTCACTTCGCAGATGATGATAGGGGGAGAATTACAACAAATAGGGAAGCAAAACATAGAGGTTTAGAATTATTTTACCGCAAGTATTTAGGGGACTTTTCTTCTGTATTGCAAGAAAAATCACTCAATAGAGCAAAAAATATTTTTGACTTTAAGATTCATTCTTCTACACATTTGGATTCTTATAAAAATGTAGAAAAACAAGATAATAAACACAAAACTTTAATACAACAAGATTCTATAAAACACTTAAATCTTATTTTAGCCTTTGCCTGTTTTGATACAAAAAACGCAAAAGATCTTTTAGAATCTTTTGTAAAAATCACACTTTCCAAGCAACCAAATTTAAATATTAGAATCTGTGTGCTTACAAGCACTAAGCTAGAAACAAAAATGCAAGAAATCTTAAGTCAATACCCTTTTAACTTTCATTTAAGCATTATGGATAAAAAGAATAGCATTGCTATTTCGCGCACAAAATTACAACATTTTGTATATAAGATAGGGACAAAGCGTTATGGAAATGATTTTATAACTTGGATTGTTGATGATGATTTAAGATTTTGTGGATTTGATGGAGAGAAAACATATAGAATCGATTATCTCTCACATATTTTTGCATATAAAGATAGTGGTATTGATTGCTTGTTTGGCGGAGTCGTAGGAGAGCCACCCCTACCTTTTTAAGCACGCTAAGAGTGCAGCTTTTAGATTTATTCTACACATTGAAAAATCAAAATAACCCTGCACATAAGATAACACAAGAAAAAGACTATTTTGGGAGAGAATATTATTATGATTTAAGCAGTCAAGATTTTGCATTTTTAGAATACCCTTTCTTTAGTGATATGTCTCTAAAAGATATGATAGTAAAACTTCAAAATGGCTACATTGCCACTAGAAAACTTACAATGCCTAAAACCAAAGTGGGAATCTTGCAAACAGATTCTATTTATAGAGGTGGAAATAGCATTATTTATAATCCTTTGTTGCTAAAATTGCCAAATTTTACACCAAATAAGAAGCACTATAATCGTCGCAGTGATTTTAACTGGGCGATTATACACAAAGAATTGCATTGCTATACCCTAAAGGCTGTAAATCTACCATTACTTCATATTCGTAATAGCATAGCATTAAAAATAGAGTGCGAAAAGATTCAAAGTGATCTCATAGGGTTAGTGTTTTATCGTATTTTTCAACATTTATGTGTATCTTATAAGCACGGAAATCCATTAAGCTATGATGAAATGCAAAAATTATTCAAACAAGAATTACAGAATCTTAAAATAAAACTTTATGCAAATATGTATCGTATAGAGACGCTAGACAAACTAATCTACAACAAGATACATAAGAGAGAATGTGAACAACTATATGAGAAATTAAGCAAAAAGATTCGACAAAGCCTGCAAGAATTTAAAAAATTTTGTAAGCAGAATCAAAGCTTATCCTATGATAATTATATAAAATGTTGCGATTTTATAGAAAAATATCTAAGGCATAAATAATTTATAGAAATGCCCTGCAAAATAATATGACAAGGAAAACAAATGGTATATACAATCATAGAAGTTGAGAGGGCAACAAATATCCCTTCAAGAAAGATTAGATTCTGGCTTGATAAGGGGCTATTCCCATTTGTAGAACGCGATGAAAATGGGGGGGGGGGCGTTATTTTGCAAAAAGTGATATGGAGTGGCTAAAGTGGATAGAGTGGCTTAGGCAGTGTGGAATGAGCCTGAAAGAAATTAGAGAGTATGCGGATGCTTTAAGTGGAGGCATTAAAACTGCACCAAAACGCAGGGCATTATTGCAAAAAAGCTATGCGAATTTACAAACACATATCGCTTCATTGCAAGAGATTTCACAAAAGCTAGAGACAAAACTTAGAATGTATGATGAGATGATAGAAAAGGGCGTGGATACCTTTAATCCACAAAGCAGGGATTATAAAGAGTGTGAAAGGGGTTGTTAAATTGACTTTTCTATTAACTCGTTCTTGTATTTGAATATGCTACAACAACTTAACGCATTTTTAAGAATCTCGATTGCCTAGATTTTATACAGACTTTAAAACTTCAATCCTAATTCAACCATATTATACATAATAATTGGTTATACAAAGACCCCCCCCCCTTAGTAATTTACAAATAAGCAATAAAGAGATTATATGCCCTTTTTTTGCATATATTTCCTAACAATAAGCAATACACATACAATCATAACCAACGCATAAGAGAGAAAATGTTCTCTATCTAACATAAAGCAAAACAAAGTGCTAAAAACACCAATAGCAATAGGCAACATATTCTCTTTTAATCGCATATTTTCATACAAAAGCACACAAAAAGTCGCAACCACGATAAAATCAAGCCCTTGTATATCACGGATAAAACTAATTTCATTGCCAAGTATAGTCCCACATACACAACCAGCAATCCAGTAACAATGATTAAGCAACGAGATATAAAACATTACCTTTTGATTATGGATTTGCTGTGTAGAATCTAGCATAACCTTTGCTTGAGCGCTCTTTTGCTCCTTGAGATTCAGTATCGCAAAGGTTTCATCTGTAACGCTAAATATAAGATACCATTTACGCCAACCACTAAAGCTATATCGCTTGAGACATGCTATCGCATAAAAGAATTGACGCGCATTTACACTTAGAGTAATCAAAGCAATACTTACAAAGCCAACCCCACCAGCAAGCCATGCCACTGCAATATACTGCAATGCCCCAGCATAAATAATAACCGACATAAAAAGACTAATCCATGGGCTATAACCAGCATTTGCCATCATAATACCAAATACAGCACCCATCAACAGATAGGTTGCCATAATCGGCAGACTATATGGAAAAGCCTCTTTTAAAGCTCTAATTTCACTACAAGACAATATTATCCCTTTCATACTACAAAAAAACATAGTGTGCAATAATACAACAAATTGCAAGGTTATAGCTAAATTTTGATATATCATGGTAGCATGGAAGTTAAAAACAAACGATATGCAAATTACCACCAAAAACAACAAAATGCTAACTTTTTGGCTATCTTAAATAAGCTAGGAATCTTCATTTTTAAGATATAATACGCAATTTATGGAACAAATTATGCTTTAAATCAAGTGTGTTGTGGGTAGCTTCATTTATGTCTAGTTGCCTAAAGACGACAGAGATTCAAAGGATTGAGTATGTTGAAGCAAGAGAATTATTTGAGTTTTGCTATTGTAGTAGGGTTTTTTCTTGGGCTGATGTTTGGTATCGCAAAGTTTGATGAGCCAGAGCTTATGGTGCTTTGGACGATACTTGCTACAATGGGGATTTACCTTATTACGACGGTGTGTATATCGGCGTATTATTTGTTTATGGATTCTCATGGCACAAAACTTCATAAAGAGCGTTTAGAAGAAAGTCTTGAGCATTACCGCAAAGAGTTTGATAAGAAAGAGCGAGAGGCACAAGACATTCGCAACTTTATTAAAGGGTTGCAAGGTTCAGAGAGTTAAAGCTAAGATAATAAAAAGGATAAGGTATGCAACAAGCTTTCAGTGCGGCAGCAAGAGGTCAAGATGCGTATAATCAGTATTTAAAAAATACGCAAGATGAGCTTGCTTTGCAATACTTGCCTGCAGTTAAAGCTATGGCGTTTCGCTTGAAAGAGAGATTGCCAAGCTCTGTTGATATGAATGATTTGGTTTCCATTGGGACTGAAGAGCTTATCAAACTTGCTAGACGATATGATTCTAATAAGAATGATTCCTTTTGGGGTTATGCAAAGACGCGTGTTAATGGTGCAATGCTTGATTATTTGCGGACACTTGATATTGTTTCAAGGGCATCAAGAAAGCTTATTAAAGCGATTGAGGCAGAAGTTTCACGCTATTTTAATGAGTTTGAAGAAGAGCCTAGTAATGAATATCTTGCAAAGGTGCTAAATGAAGATATTGAAAAGATTCATCAAGCAAGACTTGCAAGTGATATTTATGCGGTTGTCCCGCTTGATGAGCAGTTTAACGCACTAGAAGATGGCGATATTTTGCAGTATTGTGAGCAAAAGGAATTAATGGAGATTATCCAAAAAGTCTTAGCAAAGCTTACAGAGAGAGAGCAGCTTATTATCCAGCTTTATTATTTAGAAGAGTTAAGTTTGAGTGAGATTAGTGAGGTTTTAGATATTACAGAATCTAGGATTTCACAAATATCAAAGGAAGTGATTAAAAAAATCCGCAGAGAGATAGGAGAAGCAAATGGCTAAGATTCTAAGTCAAGAAGAAATTGACTCCCTTTTAAATGTTGTCGATGAAGAAGGTGCAGTCGATGAGGCAGAGCAGTCAGAGATAGTTACTGAAAAGCAGATTGTAGTCTATGACTTTAGACGACCTAATCGTGTGAGTAGAGAACAGCTAAGAAGTTTTAGGTCTATCCATGATAAAATGGCAAGGAATCTTTCTAATCAGATTTCAGCGATTATGAGATCTATTGTTGAGATTCAGCTGCATAGTGTGGATCAAATGACTTATGGTGAGTTTTTGATGAGTTTGCCTACACCTACAAGCTTCAATGTGTTTTCTATCAAGCCTATGGATGGTGCGGGAGTTTTAGAGATTAACCCAAGCATTGCTTTCCCTATGATTGATAGACTTTTAGGCGGTAGGGGCGATCAATATGATGATACAAGGGAGTTTTCAAATATTGAGCTAAACCTGCTTGATACGATTTTGCGTCAAATCATGCAAAACTTAAAGGAATCATGGGCGGCAGTCGCAGAGATTTTCCCTAGTATTGATGCGAAGGAATCAAGTCCAAATGTCGTGCAAATAGTGGCACAAAACGAAGTTGTCGTTATGGTTGTTATGGAGATTGTAATCGGGCATAGTAGTGGTATGATGAATATTTGCTATCCTGTTATCTCGCTTGAGACAATCCTTAGCCGTTTAGCAAGTCGCGATTTAATGATGAGTGAGACAAGCGGTAAAAAGTCAAGGAATAGAGAGCTTCAAGCCCTAATCGGTGGTGCAGATGTGCATATTGCGGCTATGCTTGGTGGGACACAATTAAGCTTTAAAGAGATTCTAGAGCTAAAGGTTGGCGATGTAATCATGCTTGATAGAGTAGCAGATGACACCGTGCATGTTAGCATTGATGGCAGGGATAAATATCGTGCGAAAATTGGCTTACAAAGATTTAGAAAAACAATACAGATTCTAGATGAGATTAAAACAGAAAAAGATCAAGTCAAAGAAATGATTGAAATGCTTGAAGCACAAAGAAAGAGCAAAGTAACAGACCTACAAGATGAAGGATTTGGCAATGAATGATTTTATTGAACTCTTTATACAAGAAATGGTAGCCACTATTGATGGCATGATGGGTAGAACTGCAGTCGTTACACACACTGGAGATACAGAAGTAAGCGATAGTTTGCTTGGCACGCCATTTGGAAAAGTTGTGGTAAATGTATCGCTTGGGGCTTCACAAGTTAGCACACTTTGCTTTATCATGCCGGAGAATCTTGCCACTGCCCTGCCTGATTTAATGATGGGTGGAGAGGGTGATACCGGCAAAGATATGATGGATGATGATGATAAAGACGGCTTAAAAGAAGTCTTTCAATCTATCACAGGTGCCCTTGCCACCGCACTTGGCGGACATGAGAAGTTGCCACATTTCTCTTTTGCTATCGCTGATGTGGGTAATGTGGAGAGTGAGGGGAGTTTAAGTGATTTTGATACCGCAAGTCGCTTTGATGTAGGTATAGATTCTGTAAAATCAGAGCTTATCATGCTTACAAAAAATAATCTTTTAACACATGTCCCAAAAGACTTAAAAGCACCAGCTAACACAGCTAGTGGAAGTAAAGATGTGAGTTTAAGCGATAAAGAAATGCGAAATATCAGCATGTTGCTAGATATTGGACTGAGTGTAAAGGTTCGCATTGGGCAGAAAAGAATGCTTTTAAAAGATGTTATTTCAATGGATATTGGTAGCGTTGTGGAGCTTAACCAATTAGCAAGCGATCCATTGGAAATCTTAGTAAATGATAAGATTATAGGAAAAGGCGAGGTTGTTGTTGTGGATGGTAACTTTGCTATACAGATCACAGAGATTGGCACAAAAAAAGAACGATTAGAGAGTTTGAGAGGTTAATTGGCTTTTGTTCTTGGTCGTTTTATGTTGGTCTCAAAAACTACATGAAATCTTTTTAATGCTGTTAAAGAATTTATCGTAATGGAATGGGTATATTGCCACATTTTGTTGGATTAATCTTCACTCTGAAAGAGAGATTTGTGCTATTGTATTAAGGATTTATATGGGATTTAAAGATTCTAAAAGTGTGAGAATATTGAAGGAGTATGGGATAAAGCCCTTCATGTCGCATTGTCTGCATAAAAGCATAAAATCACTCAATAGACGATCTATTTTTGTGTTGTTGCAATTCTATCCCAAAATAGTTTTAAATAAAAGTCAGTTTAAAACTTTCAAATTGGCATATAAACATCTTGAAGAAAATTATAGAAATATCATTGCTATTAGTCCATCATTTTTTATAAAAAACCTTAAAAAACATATTGAATGGTTAGAATCTCAAAGCTTTAAAAATCGATATGGTGGTGTTGGGTATTTGGCAGATATTCATGTAAAAACAATCAATGGAGATATAAAGGCACAGTGCGGTGGTACACATCGTGATGCAATTGCACCTTCCTCTTACATAGATTTTTGTCATGCACATAACAATAATATCAATACACATGAAGACGACAAACAATTCTATCCACCACTACTTAACCCAGAGGAAGTGAATTATGAAGATATATGTGCTGATTTGGCTCTTGAGCTTCGTCTGCCCCCCCCACCCCACAAGTTCGTTCTAATTCGCTATGGTTTATCTGGTGGGCTTGCTATGGCAAATTTTTTACAAAAGAATGGTATTCATGAATGTGACTATAGACAGCTTTTCGCAACAGATTCTCAGCATAGCAAATATGCATGTTTATATGTGGATCATCTTTGGACGCCAGATAATGATCGAATTAAAAAACCACTTTACACAATCAAAGAAAACGACAAAATTTTAGTTACGACAAGGGATCCTATTTCACGATTGAAGTCTATGATAAATCATGGCTATTATTTGAGAGAGGAAATGCGACATAAAGATACTTTCACTATTTTTGATGATCCATATCATGTTGTTAATCGAAAGGGCTACCATAATGAACATTATGAGATAGATAGCAATACACCATTTATTACCAACAATCTTTTAAGGCATTGGGCATTTACTTGTTCTTTTGCTTATTATAGCAACCTATCTTTTTTATCCAAGCGCTCAGATATCACTTACCTTGACATACAGGAAATTATGCCAGACAAGGTGTTTGAAACTATGTTACAACTTGCCAAAAAGTTTGATTTTGCGTTGCCTAAAAAAGAACACAAGGGATTTTATGAGGAGATAAAATGGGGAATTATTTCAATTCTTTTGCCGCTTACATGTTTACTCTGCGTGAGTAATGGCAGGGAAGTGAAAATTTATGTAACAGGAAAATACGAAGCTGACATGTTATTACTTAATGTCGACAAATTGTTACTTGACAACAAACACCCCTTATTAGACCAAGTTGCTTTCAGTATGAGTGAAGATGATTTGAAAGCCTTGCAAGATGACAAAGAAACACTAGGTAAAGTGAAGGCGTATATGGTGAGATTCCTAGATGAACTAAAAAAGCGTATAGATTATATACAAAGAAACAACAAGCATGAAAATGATGTGTTGGAGATATTTAGGGGCGATAGAGAATTGTGCAGAGAGTTTAAAACTATGCTTGATAAAGAACTCATTCATATAAAAGCACATAGACCAGATATTATTGCTTCGTGGAAATACTACCAAGAGTTTGAGAGAATATGTGCAGAAGAACATGGGATTAATTAATATATTATTGTGTTTTACACATTTGGTATGGCTTATTTGCTGGTTGAAATTGTTTCGAGATTGCATGATAGATTCTAACCAATCTTTTAATTTATCTATCTCTATCATAGAGAATCTAAAATGCTAGAAATAGCTATGTGATAAATAGCAGAGCAGATATGTTGTTATGAAGTTCTTAATAGGTGTGTTGAATATTGCCAGATCACACGCCAATACTTTCACGCAAACTTTTATCCCCCTAGAAGCATTTCATAATTTCCAACTAAAGTGCAAAAATATTTTTCACAACAAACAGAGATCTATGAAATTCTAAAATTAACATTCAAGGATTAAATGAAAGTTTTATAGCTTCTTTTTAATTTAAAAATATCCCCTCCAACCACAACCTCCACTCTAGAATCTCTTCCTATTCACATCTTCTAGAATCTTAGCGGCAACAGAATCTATTGCAGTGCTTATATCTTGTGATTTGTTAGCAATTTCTACATTTTGCTGTGTAGTTTGCTCTAGCTGCGAAATAGATTCATTAATCTGTCCTATGCCTTGAGCTTGTTCTTTTATAGATTCTGCCATATCATTTATACTTTGGACTAGTATATTTGT
>NZ_FZMS01000020.1 GCF_900198365.1 Helicobacter bilis
GCTTTAGAATCTTGCTCTAATCCTAGCTTTGTTTTTTCTATGTTTTCGTTTATGGCGTGAGCCATAATGCCTACTTCATCGTGTGTGCTGATTTTCAAGGCTTGTGGGGCAGTTTTAGTTTCGTGGTTAAGGTATCTAAAGAATGCCACCAAAGACTCTTTAATTGTATTAATAGGATTTGTAAAGAATCTAATAAGGAAGAAAATCGCCACAGCACCTAGTGCAATCATGGCAATTGCCAAACCAATTGTCTGTATAAGAATCTCATTGATTGCTTCTGTGTAGTCAGCTTTATCGGCAGCGACAACCATTGTCCAACCAAATGGAAATTGTTTATAATATCCAAACTTATCAACCACCTGCCCATTTTTCAAGGTTAAATCATAATCAATAAAGCCTTTCTTGCTTTTTGTAAGTACATCTTTAAGTGCATCTTCCACTTCCTTTGACAAGCCACTTTTCACAAAATCCATATCTTCGTGTAAGAAAATCGCTCCACTTGAATCTGTTAAAAACACACTCATTGAGGGTAACCTTGGATTCTTAAAGGAGCTAAATCTTGCCTGAAAATCATTTACACCGATGTCAAATCCCACAACACCGACAAACTTACCATTTTTGATGAGAGGCATTGTAGCAGTAGCCAAAGATTCTCCCTTGTGCTTACCACCTACTTCGCTCACATATGCGGGTGTGATGATTCCAGCTTGTTTTGCCTTTGTTTCTACATACCAAGGGTGTTTGCGTAAATCGATACCACCCACATCTTCCCAATTTGGAGAGAAAGTGGCTGTGCCGTGTTGGTTATAATTCTGCAAAATCGCCTTGCCATCATCTTCATATACGATAAACATTAAAGGATATTTGATGAGTGATGAAGCTGAATTAAGAATAATTCTTTGTTGCACGACATTATTTTTATCAGTATTGACAATATCCCTTGCTAATACCCGCAAATGCTCTTGGACTTCATCGCCCATAGTAATCATAATGCTACGATAGGCTGATTCTAGTGTTTGTGCTTGAATGCCTTGATAGATGCCTGTTACATCATTCTTTGTTTTAATAAAATTAAAAACACTAATAATAACAATGATAACAGAAAATATTGCGACTGCACCGGCTGTGAGTTTTCCACTTAATGAACGAAACATTGCTAATTCCTTCTACATTCTTATCTAAAATCTTTTTATGTCATAAAAATAACATACACAAAACCTGAGATTATAACACAGAATCGTATTAATGGTATAAATAAGTAAGTATGATTATGATTAATTAGTGTAGATTCTATATAGAAAATCCATAATAACCATTGAGTTGTAAAGATTAATATATGAAAATTGGCAAAATATGGTTGTATCGGTTTATAAAAATATCAATCATTTTGCGTGTTTTCTGTGATAGATCTTTCTGCAAAGCTCATGTGATGGATTGCAGGTGATGACATAATGATTTGTGTTTGTTTGTCGTATTAGCATATTTAGTTTCTTTTTGCCTATTTGTAAAATAAAACGATTATTTTGCCATGTGAATGAGAAAAGTTTTGTGCTTATCTGGGCGTTTTGCAGCAATAAATCTAGAGATTGTTTGTTTAGAGGCTTTTTTTGCAAAAATGCGTAATAGGCTTGTTTGTTTATCTCTTGTTGCAAGGTTTGTATATGTAGGTTTGCTTGTCTTAGAGCTAGGGATTGTGTAGTATAGGGTTTTAGCATGAATATAGATAGGATTGATAGTAAAGCAAGGCTTAATAAAATCTCAAATAAGCTAAACGCATGAGTATGTTTTATCTGCATTTTATTCCTGTTTGTATTTCTAGTGTTTTTATCGCTTCTTATTATAGGATACTTTGTTTTATTTGTGGAATCTTGATGGAATCTTTGGGTTATAGATTTTTGGATTTTTATTAAAGTATAGAATCTAAAATTAAAAGATTCTATAATGTGGATTCTGTATGGTGAGATTCTAAAGATTCTAAAAGATAGAATCCAAAAGCATATCTACATACTTATCGCATACATTCTTTTGCGTTCGCTTGAGCCTAAGATTCCAAGCTGTTTGCGATATTTTGTGATCGTTCTACGCACCATTTTTAAGGCAAACTTTTTTTCTATGAGTTCTAATATCTTTATGTCTGATAGTGGCTTTTTCTTATCTTCATTGCGTATGAGTTCAAGCAAGAAGTCTTTAATACTCGCATTAGAAGTATCGCCATCAACAGCAGTTGTAAAAAAGCTTTTAATTGGAAATATACCGCGATTGCATTCTAAAAATTTATTGGCAATAGCACGCGATATGGTGCTTGGTGAGTGTCCAAACTCATCGGCTAAATCCTTTAGCTTCATAGGCTTTATCTCTCCGCCTGTGAAAAACTCATATTGATATTCAATGATCATAAGTCCTATTTTGCGTATCGTAGCCTTTCGCATGTCAAGGGCATCGACTAGGTCTCTTGCCTCTTTAAGCTTTGTTTTAAAATATGGATTTTCCTGTGCGTCTTTGAAATGTGGCTTTTCTATAATCATACTTGGATAATATGAGTCATTAAGGCTTAGTTCAATGCTATTTTCTTCCTGTGTGATGATAATATCTGCAATAACCGCACTAGAATCTTCATGGAAGTCAAGGCTAGGCACTCGTCTAAAACCGCGGATAACCTGCATGGCTTTTTCATAATTTTTATGCTTTTTGTATTTTATGTGATTCTCAAGGTTTTTTATAATCTCTAAGGCAAGATCATAATCTGCGTTATCTAGCTCACTTGCATCAAGTTGGAATATAAGACTTTCTTGCAAATCTTTCGCACCTATTCCACCCGGCTCTAAATGACAGAATCTTTTCCTTACTCTCTCTACCTCATCGCTATCAGTTTGGATTCCAACATGCTCTAAATCTGCAAGTAACTCATCTGTATCGCAGTCAAAAAAGCCCTCGCTATTGAGATTATCAATAATGGCTAGAGCTATCTCTTGGCTTCTTTGTGTGGGGAAAAGCGGGGGATTAATCTGTTCTTGCAAGGTTTCAATAAGCCCTTTTTCATAGATAGTAAGAAACTCGATTTTATCGCCTATTGAATTTTTAGCATTGTGCATACCTCTTTGTGGGGCTTTAAGCGGTGTGAGTTTTGTTTGCAAACTTGAAGTAAGTGCTGATTGAATCTCTATATAGGGATTATCTTCGCTAATCTTACCTAGTGTTTCTTCTAGCTCATTAATAGGACTTTGAAGAATGGGTAACCAGCTTTTTAGCGTTGATGATAGTTTTGATTTAACAGCGACATTCTGTCTTAACTTTGCCATTACAACACACGCCTTTTTAGAATCTTAATGTGTAATTGTAGCAAAAAACTAGACTTTTCTAGCTAAAAATCACTTGAGTAAGGCTATATGAAGACTAGGTTATAGAATCACTTATCCCCTAGCGGCAAGTTTATTTATCGCCTCTGCATTCAGCTCGTCCATATGCGTTTTCATCACACGAGAATACATATCTACAAGCCTATTTGTCTCAATCATGCCTGTCATTTCTAGCACTGCATTGACATTACTTTTTTCTAAAAATCCTTGTGTAACTGCCCCGCTATTATAGACAAGATTTGCCCCTGCTAGACCTTCTGAGTCTGTATTATCTGGCTCTTTTCTCTCTTCGATATAAAGGCTACCGCCGATTTTTTTCAAAAACTTTGGATTATCAAAAGTAACGATAGCTAAACTTCCACCAGCGATATTATCTGCCATGCCCTCATTACCAAGCTCTTTAAAGCTTACATTTCCATTTGTATCGACATTTATTTGCATGTTTGCATTCATTAAGATTCCACCCTCATTATCAATGCCATCGCGAGATAATACATGGAATCCCTCTTGCGTTACAAGGTAGCCATCATCGCTTATACTAAAGCTACCATTTCGCGTATAGGCAATGCCATTTGGCGTTTGCACGGCAAAAAATGTATTTGGTGCTTTCAAAGCAAAATCAAGTGTATTTTCAGTTTGCTCCATAGCACCGACACTAAAGTCTGTATATTCCTCTGCAATTGTAGGCACACGAGTCATTGTGCGATTTATAAACTTTGCTGCTGCCTTTGTCTCATCGGGTATAGGCAAAGTATCTTGATGTCCTTGCACCATACGCAAAAAATCACCTATCACAACATCATCACGTTTGAATCCATTTGTATTGAGATTTGCTAGATTGTTTGAGATTACATCGAGTCGATTAAACTGCGTAATCATACCGCCTGTTGCGCCATAATATCCTGTTTGCATAGTTCTATCCTTAGAATTGTTTTGTGATTATAAGCAAAAAACTTTCCATTTTTGTGTTTTTTGGGGTTATATGTTGTAGATTCGATTTCTTAAGTCAAATCTTTTTATATAAATTAGATAAAGTTTCAATAAATTTAATAATTTTAAGCATGTTGTAATAGTTATTATTTTATAATCCGCCCATTACACTAACTTTAGATTTAAGGATATTCTATGATACAGAAGCTATGTAAGCGTATTGTTTTGACATTGTGTGTGGGTATGAGTGTTGCATTTGCACTTGATGATAAAGTAAAAAGTTGGGAGGAAGGTTGTAATGGTGGTAATGCTGGTGATTGTGCTGCTCTTGGGAATTCATATTTTTTTGGTTTTCCTGTCAAGCAAGACTACAAAAAAGCAGTAGATCTCTATCAAAAAGCATGTAATGGTGGTAATACTGATGGTTGCTATAATCTTGGAGTGATGTATGCTGATGGCAAAGGTGTAAAACAGGACTATAAAAAAGCAGCAGATTTCTATCAAAAAGCATGTAATGGTGGTGTTGATGTTGGTTGCCATAATCTTGGAGCGATGTATTATAATGGTAAAGGTGTAAAGCAGGATAAAAGTAAGGCAAAAAAGCTATTTGGCGATGCGTGTGATATAGGACTTCAAGATGGCTGTGATGCTTATACAGATTTAAATGAAGCTGGTGTGCAGTAAAGACTAGATAATACTTTGTGATATTTTGTAGTTTATTATACTTGTTTTTATATATTTTTATAGGGTGTAAAAACATATAGCTATTGTTGAATGGTGTTTTATTATTATATGAAACATGCTTATTTATGTTTAGTAAGCCACTTTATATAAATTACGATCTAAAGAGTATTTACCAAGCCTTTTTTATTTCAACTTAGAGTAAATATAGCGACTTGACAATGAAAAAATGTCGGTTAATTTGGTATGAAATTTAGTTTTTTAAGATTCTGTATCTATTTCTGTATTGCGGGGGGATACTTGTAAGGATAGGGGGTTGTAGATTCTAGAATCTAGATTCTGTTTTGTTTTGTTTGTGTTATGTATGGAATCTTTATTTTGAATAGATTCTGTAATCTTGTCATATTTGCAAGTGTGGGCAAGAGCTTTGCTCGTGCGAGTGCGTAAGCACGAAATATCTTTATTGGATTCTATACTAGATACTTCGCCTAAAGGCTTAGTATGACAAGCTGTTTTAGAATCTATGCTTTTAGATATTTTGCTACGCTCAATACGACAAGCTATCTTGTTAGAATCTAAAGATTGTTTTAAATCTAAATGCGTTGCGTGGTTTAAGTTATAATTTTTAGAATCTAGATTCCAAGAATTGCACCCTAAACCCTGCACCCGCCCATTTGGGGGAGAATCTAGATTCCATATCGCTTTGTTTTTAGATTCTATGTCTATCGTATTTTCATGTCGTATTTTAGCAATAGCAGCTCTGCCTATCATCGCGGCATTATCACTGCAATATTTTAACTCACTCATTAATAGCTTTTTATCAAATTGTGTAGCTAGGGATTGTGCCTTCTCTCTTAGCATGGAGTTTGCGCTAGCCCCACCTACGATAGCAAAGTGCTTGATATGGCTATTTTGCTTCATATAGGACCTGCATTTTTGGATAAGGTGCGTTGTCGCACTCTCTTGCAATCCTAAGGCTAATGCCTTTGCTTGTGTGCTATTTTTTATATCTTGTGTTTTAGAATCTTGTATAAGGGTTTTTAACTCCATTTTTTCAAGCTGCAATCTAAACGCATTTTTTAACCCAGAAAAGCTAAAGCTTTGTATATTTTGATTTACAAGCGGTATGGGTAAGGCTATGGGGGCAATATTTTCTTTTAATGCCATTTGTGCTAGAGAATCTATGATTAAGCCGCCCGGATAGCCAAGTCCTAGCATTTTAGCCGCTTTGTCATAGCATTCCCCAAAGCTATCATCAAGCGTATTTGCAATTACTCGCATATCATTGTAGCTATAACATTCAAGTAGCATTGTATGCCCACCTGATACAAGCAAAACGCAAAGTGGCAAAATCGCTTCAGATTCTATAAAAAGCGAGTATATATGCCCTTTTAAATGATTTATGCCAAGTAAGGGGATATTTAGAGATAGGGCTAAAGCCTTTGCCATTATTACCCCTTCTAAAAGCGAGGTAGATAAGCCCGGCTCATTTGTTACTGCGATATGGGTTATATCCTTTAGTGAAAAATTTTGCTTAAAATTTTCTAATAGCTGGACTAAATCCCTTGCAAAAAGCCTTGAGGCAAGCTCTGGCACAACACCGCCATAATGGCTATGCGAGGCTTCTTGTGAAATCTTTTCATGCCATAAAAGCTTTGTATTAGTGCCATCTGTGTATGCTAATGCACTATCATCGCAACTTGATTCAATACTTAAAATCCGCATATTTTCTCTTTAAGTGTTATGTTTTAATGTATAATTGTATCAAAGAAGTAAGTATTTGTAAGTCTTAGGAGGTAGAACATGTTTGCAGAATGGGAAGAGCAAAAAGGAATAGTGCTTATTTATCCACATATATTTTGTGATTTTAATGCGAATCTAGAGGAAGTGCAAGAATGTTATGAGAGCTTGATTACAGAGATTCTAAAGGTTGAGCCATTATTTCTTATCGTGCATCCAAAGGATAATGATGCTAAGACGAGATTGCAAGATTTTCTATTCACACTTGAGACAAAGGCATATCCATGCAAGATTATCGAGCTAGAGAGTAATGACTTATGGGCTAGAGATAGCATTGCCATTTCTGTAAAAAAGCAACATTCACAAGTGCTAACGCAAATCACAAACGCCATGCTAGGCAGCAAAACAAAAACCAATAAACTTGGAATCTTAGATAAAATCATCAACAAAGAAACAGAAGAAGAGCATATCTATGCAAACTTTGGATTCAATGGTTGGGGGCTAAAATATCCTGCGAATCTTGACAATAAACTAAATGCTAAACTGCATGAAATGGGGCTTTTTGAGAATATGCAGACCTATGGCATGATACTTGAGGGCGGAAGTATTGACTATAATGGCAATGGGCTGTTGCTTACAAATACGCAATGCTTACTTGAGGCAAATCGCAATCCGCATTTAAGCAAAGAAGAGGTTGAAGAAAATCTTAAAAGCACATTGCAAGTAGAAAAGATTCTATGGCTTAATAACGGCTTTTTGCTCGGCGATGATACAGATAGCCATATCGACACACTTGCTAGATTTATCAATGAAAACACCATTGCCTACATTAAATGCGATGATTTAAATAACCCGCATTTTAGTGCGTTAAATGCTATGGAGCACGAGCTAGAATCTCTTGCAAAGACACATAATCTAAACCTTGTGCCACTTCCATTTTGTGATTATGTAGCAAAGTGTGATGAAGATTCTATACATAATAATTCGCTTGTAAATAATCTATCTAATGATAATTTACCTGCTAACAACCTGCCCGCAAGCTATGTCAATTTCTTATTCTTAAATCAGAAAGTTTTACTCATGCCAACTTATAATAAGCCAACAGACCTTACCGCATTGCAAACACTAAAGAAAGCCTTGCCAGACTATAATGTCATAGGCATAAACTGCGAAGCATTGATACAACAACATGGAAGCTTGCATTGTGTTAGCATGCAGATAAATTAGTTTAGGGTTAGGTTTGAATAACAGAAGTCTGCAATGTGGAACCATGTAAATTTGAGGCTACAAACTGCATATCACAGGATATAACCAAACATTTATCCTTTCTTTACATACACTTTTGATACAACTCCTGCCTCTTAGAAGTCGATCAAGACCCCACAATAAACGATTGTGTAGAACATAAACACCAACCCAAGCATAATCAAACGCACAACCCAATCGCATTGAGAAATATTAGACTATAAGCATATCAACAAGTCTAATCCAATTCTCACAGATAGCAACTCTCTAAATTCAGCCAAATGTTTAGAATCTAAGTCCAGTCTCTAGCATGGTAGTCCATGCGTTGGCATGGGGAAGAGTTATAGTTTGATTATTGATTTGCACGGGGCTACTTGCTGGTATATTATAATACTTTGCAATGGCTTTGATATAGAATCCTAGATTTCTTGTCATGCTTATATCCACACCAAGAGAGCCAAACAGACTATATCCAACATCACCTGTGCCACCATTTGCCGCCTCTGCCTTGCCTTGTGTGAAAGCATATATCGAATTTGCCGCACCGCCGCCAAAGCTATATAATAGACTAGTCCTTCCGCCAAATGACTTCCTGCCTTGCAACTCCGCACCATACATTGCCAAGCCATAGCCAAACGCACCCGCATATCCATCAACACCACCAATGAAACTGATATAAAGCGGAGATTCTAAACTTGCGACATTGAATCCTATTTTAAAATGTGTCGCCGCAAATGCACCCACATTGCCACCAAGCAGACTGCCATTAAGATTGTCTGTAAAATCTGGTCCATAAACACCCATAGACCCAGATCCACCCTTCAAGTTTAAAGAAAATAGCAATCGCCGTATAACGATTAAGTCAATATCTAACGCACCATAGCCGCCCTTAAAGTCCCCATCTGCCCTATTATTACCACCAAAATCAGTATAGATTCCACCGATACCGACATTACCACCGATACAAATTATAGAATCACAAGCCGCATTTGCACTCACTCCAAGCGCACTTGCTAACACGATGCTTAATCCTAGCCTTTTATACATTTTTACCATGATTTTTCCTTTTAAATTTAATGACAAATCGGCTTATTTTACAAAAAGATAACTAAGACAAAGTTTAAAAGCATATTCGCAATGATTACTCACTCTTGCAAAGATTCTAAAGCTCCTAAAGATTCAAGCACATTATGTTTAAAGACTTCAAATATCTCTCGTGGTTCTATGCTTTCAATCTCAAAGTTTGTGCCTTTTGAGACGACATAAGGATTCCCAAGCAATACACGGCTAAGCTTTGTATCTCGCATGTTTTTACCGCTACTCTCTGTGTTATTCCCATAAAGTGTAATACAATGCGTCCCCATAGCCCATGCAAGATGTGTTGCGCCTGTATCACCACCGATAGCACAATCAATCTGCCTTAATACAAATTTCAAACTATTAAAATCAAGCTTGTCAAGCTGTGTAGCCTTTAATCCCTGCTTTTTTAAAAGCATAAGCATAGAATCTGCCCTATCTTTATCCTCATTCCACAAAATGTGAAAATGGCAATTTTGCAATAAGCCTTGTAATAATTGTGCTAATTTTGCGTATTTTTCTATTGGATACATTTTCTCTTTAATGGAAGCTTCAAGGATAAATAAAAAAGTATAGGGCTTTTCTTCCATATGATTTAGTGCTGAAAAATGCGAAGTTAGAGATTCTGTAATAAAATGATAGCTAAAGCCTAGCCCTTGTGAATGCAGCGGCATAACTCGCTCTAATGTAAAAGGGTTTGCTTGAAACTCTTTTATATGGCTAAAAAGCACAGAGAAATTTCGCTCAAGGATATTAGAATCATAGGGTATTGACACCTTATGTGTGTAAAAATAGCTAGCAAAGCCCTCTCTTGCCCCATCTTTAGAGAATCCAACAAATTTTTTAGACACAAGGCATTTACCAACAATGGCTGACTTTATAAGCCCCTGCATATCTACCACCATGTCAAATTCACCGCAACTTTTGCAATAGCTTCGTATCTCTAAAAGCCCACCTATACTTTTTAAAAGCTTTTTAAATGGCAAAGAGTGAATCTTTGTAATACAAGGGGAATGCTCTAAAATACCGCTAAATCTCTCATCAACAAACCATTCTATCCTATAATCACGGAGTGCTTTAAGCCCAGCAAGCATGCTTGATGCGATGACAACATCACCAAATGCAGATAATCGTATGATAGCAATTCTCATATTTTTCCTTTCTGTGAAATTAAGATTATAGCATAGATAAGCTTAGAAACTTTTTGTAATATTAAGCAGGATTTTATTGTGTTTTGATATAATCTAGCATTTTGTTTATTATTAAGGGTTAAACATGGGATTCTATAAAAAAATACGACCTTATTTGTATAAATGTGATGCCGAAAAGATTCACAACTTCGCAATAAAAGTAATGAAAATGCCACAAAAGATTCCATTATTTGAATCTATGATTGCAAAGTGCTACTGTCGTATCCATGAGAGTTTAGCTCAAGATATACATGGACTACACTTTTATAATCCCATTGGACTTGCAAGTGGATTTGATAAAAACGCAGAAGCGGTGCGACCTCTAGCTAGTCTTGGCTTTGGATATTTAGAGTTAGGTAGCGTTACACAAATGCCTCAAGATGGGAATGAAAAGCCTCGCATGTTTCGCCATGTAGAAGAAGAAAGCTTACAAAATGCGATGGGTTTTAATAATATCGGGGCAAGGGGAATGTTAGCACATTTAAAGGAAGTATATCCCTTTTGTATCCCGCTTGGTATAAACATTGGCAAAAATAAGAATATCGCACAAGGTGATTCTCTAAAAAATTATGAATTAAGCCTTGATACACTCAAAGACTATGGCGATTATTTCACCTTTAATCTCTCATCGCCAAATACGCCCGGTTTGCGTGATTTACAAAATGAGAGCTTTGTAAAAGAGCTTATGGAGATGGCAAAAAGCATAACAAATAAGCCAATTTTCATTAAAATATCACCTGACATGGAGATAGAATCTATGCTTGCTGTGTGTAATGCAGCGATCCAAAATGGTGTAAATGGAATCATTGCTACAAATACAAGCATTGATTATAGCCTTGTCTCAAATCCAGTGAAAAAAAATGATGTATGCTTTGGTGGTCTTAGCGGTAAGGCTATTAGCACAAAATCAAAAGAAGTTCTAAGAATCTTAGGGAAGAATTTTCATAAGAAAACTACGCTTATTTCTGTTGGTGGCATTGGCGATTCCAATGAAGTATATGAGAGGATAAAGCTTGGGGCAAGTTTAGTGCAGATTCTAAGCAGCATGATATATGAAGGTCCAACGCTTATATCTCGTATGAATAATGAGTTAGCAGAAAAGCTAAAAGCCGATGGATTCAAGCATATAAACGAAGCGATTGGAGTAGCGATTCAATGATGAAGTTATATCAAAAAGTTGTATTAGGAGTTTGTATAATGAGTAGTATTGCATTTGGCAGTGTATTGCCAAAATATGAAAGCAAGATTCTTGAAAATGGTTTGCAAGTCGTGGTGATTCCACTGCATAATAAAAGTAATGTAATTGAGACAAATGTATTTTATAAAGTCGGCTCTCGTAATGAAGTCATGGGGAAAAGCGGTATAGCACACATGCTAGAACACATGAATTTTAAAACAACAAAGAATCTAAAAGCTGGTGAATTTGATGAGATAGTAAAGCAAATGGGCGGTGTGAGTAATGCTTCTACAAGCTTTGATTATACACGCTATTTTATTAAATCTAGCACACAAAATCTAAATAAATCCTTAGAGCTTTTTGCTGAACTCATGCAGAATCTAGAATTTATAGATTCTGAATTTCAATCAGAAAGAGATGTGGTAGCCCAAGAGAGATTATGGCGGACAGATAATACACCTAGTGGCTATTTATACTTTCGCTTTTTTAATACCGCCTATGTTTATCACCCATATCATTGGACTCCAATAGGCTTTATGACTGATATACAAAATTGGGGTTTGCAAGATGTGAAAAGCTTCCATGAGACTTACTATCAACCGCAAAATGCGATATTACTTGTAAGTGGCGATGTCAATCCACAAGATGTATTTAGCGGTGCGGAAAAATATTTTAGCAAGATTAAGAATAAAGGCGAGATTCCAAAAGTGATTATGCAAGAACCAATCCAAGATGGCATAAGAGAAGCTTATATCAAAAAGGATACAGGCGGGATAGAATGGCTTATCATGGGCTTTAAAACACCAAGTTTTACACATAAAGACCAAGTAGCCCTAGAAGCTATCGGCGATATATTAGGCGGTGGTAAAAGTGCGATTTTACCCTCTATCTTGCAAGATAAATTGCAACTTGCTTCATCTGTGAGTGCGTATAATATGGATATGATTGACTCAGGCATGTTTATCATTATAGCAACAGGTAATGCGGGAGTAAGTGCAAATGCCTTGAAAGAAGAGATATTAAAACAGGTTGAAAAGCTAAAAAAAACACAAATCACACAAGCACAGCTTGATAAAATTAAGATAAACACTCGTGCGAGTTTCATTTATAGCTTAGAGAGTGCAAGCTCTGTGGCAGGACTCTTTGGCTCATATTTTGTGCGAGGTGATATACAACCACTGCTAGATTATGAAAAAAATCTAGAATCTCTAAATACCAAACAGATTCAAGAAGTCGCAAAAAAATACCTTGTGCTAGATCAAGCAACAACTTTGATTATGAGAAAGTAGGATGAGCGGTTTATAATTTGATTTTTAGTTAAGTTTAGCGACTCAAGTTATGTCCTTATGTCTCATTGCTTTGCAAGAATCTAAAAGCTCCTATTAGACATTGCTTATAATCTAGAGTCAGTGTGGCATATCACTTTTACTTTCAAGTTGCCATACATTATTCTAAGCTATTCGGCATAGTAGAAGCTGTTTATGTAGAATAGCTTTAAACTTCAGTTATCTCACATCAGCAGTAAAAATTAACTCTACATTACCCCATGTAATACCAGCATGACCAGCTGCTGCATCACTTAAAGCCCTTAATGCTTTTTCTCCCTGTGAAAAATTATGTAAATCTAAAGTGCCTTTCGCAACAAACTTGCCATTATTGATAGTATAAACTAATGGAACAATGCTTGATTCCTTGCCAATCACAACCTTTGCTCTAAGAAGCCCGGTATCCTCACCTTCTACAACTTTGATAAAAGTAACTTTTATATTATTTTTACCAAGCAGTGTAGGAAAAAATACTTTATTCATATTGTCTGTTGCAATTTCATTATCTGGAATTTCGCTACTTGTTGGGACAATAGTCGCACTTGCATTCTGCAA
Source organism: Helicobacter bilis (assembly GCF_900198365.1). Taxonomy (GTDB): domain Bacteria; phylum Campylobacterota; class Campylobacteria; order Campylobacterales; family Helicobacteraceae; genus Helicobacter_A; species Helicobacter_A bilis_B. The sequence goes on from NZ_FZMS01000020.1 coordinate 13,277, forward strand.
GACACCCACAATACTACGAGTATCTTTACCAAAGGTATATTGTATTGTCTTAAAAGAACCAGCTAAATCCGCCATTACCGGTGCTTTATAACCCACAAATTCTACTTTCACGCTTTTTGTATCAATTGCATTTGCATACATTGCATTTGCATACATAAAAGAGCTTACCGCTAATCCAAATATACGCGGAACAATTTTTTGAGTCATAAACTTATTCATAATAAATTCCTTTCACAATTAAAATAGTCAAGTAGAGTATCATATGCTTGTAAATATATGGATTTTACTTTACTATATCAATCTCACAAAATGTATAAACTTTATTATAGCTAGCTATAATAATGCAAATTTAAGTTTAGGCTGTGATTTTCATGCGACAAAAGGGTAGATATTACGAGCAAGTAGCATTAGAATATCTTATAAGTTTGGGGTTTGAGTTTATTGAGCAAAATTTTCATAGTCGTTATGGTGAAATCGACCTTATTATGAAAAAAGATTCTATCCTGCATTTTATAGAAGTAAAATCATCACATTGTATCAATCCACTTGTAAATATCACGCCAAAAAAGCTAGAAAGACTCACAAAAACTATACATGTCTTTTTAGACCAAAGACAGATTGTAAGCCATTTTTGCATAGATGCGGTGAGTATCTATAAAGACAATATTACATTCATTGAAAATATTACATTTGGATTGTAATATAATATTTTTTAGAATCAATATCAAAAATTATGTTTATGCAATGGCAAAAAAGACTAGCCAAGTAGCTAAAAATATTTAAAGTCATTACAACAAAATACTTTAAGATTCTATAAAAATGCCGATTAGAGAGTATGTTTTGTATTCTAGCCTAAAAAATGTTAGATACAATACAAAAAAAGATTCCATATTACACAAGCACAATATGTAAGTATGGAATGTAAATTTCTTATACTTTTGATTGAACTTATTTGAATATAAATCGCAATGTTGTTTAGGAGTGCGTTATGGCAGGAAAGATTACTTCTCTTGGGCTTGGTAGCTCGGTTTTAAATGCTGATGTTATTGATAAATTGCGTAAAGCCGATGAAGACAATGTTATTAAACCTGTTGATAAAAAAATGGAGCTAAATATTGAGAAGCAAAAGCAACTTGTAGAAATAAAAACTGCCCTTGAAACATTGCGACAACACACACGCAAACTCTCTGACTACTCTACATTCTTAGGGCGAAATGTAAGCGTATCTGGCGAAGCAGTAAAAGCTAGCGCAGCAGCTGGTGTGCCTGTGCAAAATATCAATATGGAAGTAAAACAACTCGCAAAAAGCGATATTAATGAAGTCGGCACAAAGTTTGCCTCAAGAGATGATGCCTTTAGTAATGATGATGGTGTGCTTGACTTTTTTAGCGATGGGCAAAGCTATCGCGTTGAGATAAAAGGGGGAATGACCGTTGGTGAAGTCAGTCAAGCAATAACCGATGCGACAAATGGAAAAATCATGGGTTCTATTATGAAAATTGGTGGGGAAAAGCCCTATCAACTTATGATTAACTCAAAAGAGACAGGTGAGAATAGTAGAATCTATTTTGGTTCTCTTTTACGATCAGAGGGCATGGGGAATCTTGATATTGACTTACAAGGGGAGCAAGACTTCTTCATAGAAGTAAAAGGCACAGATGGACAAATGCATAAAATAAGTGTTACTCTCAACATTCCACAATCTGCTAGTGATAGATTCCTAATGCTACAAAATGCACTAAAAGAAGCATTGAGTGCGAATGAAGCAACAAAAGATTTAGTAGAAAATGGTGATATTACCTTTGGATTGCCAAATGAGGGCAGAGGTTTTATTATCAACGATAGAAGAGGCTTTAAGATTAATGTCGGCGGAGATAAAACGGGCAATCTAGGCTTTATGCAAAAAGAGTCAAAATCACAAGATTTATACTCAAGCAATATTGAAGTAAAAGAGGGAGCACTCACTGGTAGCTTCCAAGTCAATGGTAATACGATAGATTTAGCCCAAATCACAAAGAAAGAAAATACCGCAGACCAAAACGCCCAAGCAGTAGCAGAAGCGCTCAATACAATCAGTGGAGTGCAAGCAAGTGCAAGTCAAAATAAAATCGCTTTAAATAGCGATGGCGTTACCATTGATATTAAGGCTACAAGCCCAGAAGAGACACAAGCCCTTGCAAGCGTTGGATTAAAAGCAGGAAAATATAGCGGTTTTTCATCATTGCAAAAAAATGTGCTAAAGATTAAAAATGTGCAGACTGCAGCAGATTCTGAAGTGCTTTATAATGGTGCGACAATCAAGCGTCCAAGCAATACCATCGATGATATTGTGGGTGGATTAACTATCAACCTACAAAAAGTATCAGAAGAGGGCAAACCAGATGTAATAAGCATTACGCAAAATACAGAAGACATTGTAAAAGAGATACAAGAGTTTGCAAAAGTATATAATGAAACCGTGCCAAAGCTAGATGCGGTTACAAAGTTTGACCCAGATACAAAACGAGGCGGGGTATTTAATACCGAAACGCTTATAAGAAGCATTCGCCCAGATTTAAACCAAGCCATCACCCAGCACATTGCAAATGGACTTGAAGTAAAAAGCTTAATGGATTATGGAATCTCACTGAATGATAAAAGTGTTATGCAGCTTGATGGTGGCAAACTCTCAAGTGCCTTAAGTGCAGACCCAGAAAAAGCAAAAGAAGTGTTTTATGGTGGGGAAAAAAAGGATAGTTTAGGAAAATATAATAGATATGATGGAGTTTTTACAAAAGTAAATAAAGTTTTAGCCGATTTATTAGAAGGTGGAAACGCTAAGTTAAAAACTTTTGAGCAAACACTTGAAAGAGAGTTAAAAAACTACAATCAAGAGAAAGATAAAGCAAAGAAAATGCTTGATGCGAGATATGATACCATGCAGCAGAGATTTGCGTCTTTTGATGAGCAAATAGCAAAAGCAAACAACTCTTTCAATGCCGTTCAAATGATGATAGACCAAGCCGCCGCTAACGACAAAAAGAAATAAGGAGCAGTTATGAGAGCGTTTAATGCCCATAATATGTATCAGCAAAATTCTGTAAGCGTGGAAAGCCCAGCAAAGCTTATAGAAATGTTGTATGAAGGTATTTTGAGGTTTTTAGGTCAGGCACGCAGATGTATGGAGCAAGAAGACATTGATATAGAAAAGAAGATTTACTATATCAATAGGACTACTGATATATTCACGGAACTATTAAATGTCCTTGACTATGATAGGGGCGGTGAAGTAGCAGTATATCTTACAGGGCTTTATACGCATCAAATTAAGCTTTTAACACAGGCTAACATGGAAAACAATGTCGAAAAAATCGATATTGTTATGAATGTAGCAAAGGGCTTATTAGAGGCATGGAGAGAAATACACCAAGAAGAGCTAGGACGCTAGTATCTTTTGCAAATAATTTGAATACACCTTTTTATAGAATCTTGTGTTGGATTCTATAACTTCTTTCATCTTTCATATTTTATTCACTTTAATATCAATAAATCGTTTGACATGTTGTTTTTTTGTGTTTTGGAATCTTGTTATTTTGAATGCTTTGTCATTTTGGATAGTTTCACACCACACTTAAATTTAATATTATTGTATTTAAAAAGGCTTAAGATAAAAATAGAATATATGAGTCGCTAAAAGAAGTAATCCAATAAGAAAAGATAACATACGCAATCCAGAAAGTAATGCATTTCTCATACTATAAATCTTGTTTAAAACAATACATAGAATAATAAGGAAAAATATCCCAATCCCAAATGACATAACTTCAAATGCAATATCAATTTTATATTGCAAAGAAAATGCAAAATGTTGCCATGACATATAAAATAAAAGGTGCGGCTAGTGTCAAAATGGCAAGAACTATAAGCCTATAAATACTCATTGATATATCCCATATCGCATTATAAGTTCATTGCCATATTCTACACCTTTCTTATTAGCAATTATGTCTCCCCTTGTCAAACCCCGTGCCATCTTTACCAATTTTTGTTTAGCCCAATCTAGTATTTCTGCTATATAACCTGCAACCAATGCTACACTTGGACCCTTTAGAAAACATAGCATGGCGCTATAAAAAAGTGCAACACTTTATCCAACCCCATTCTCATTACCATCGAATTTAGGAACATAATTTTCATAAAGATGATAAAAGCAACACCACCTTGAGTATTCCATTCTGGATTTTACTATGCAACATGCGACACATTGGGACCATAGTATAATACACCAAGCCTGTTACTTTGATTCTATTTGAAGCAAGATGACTTTGATAATATTTGAGAAAAATTTTTATATTTTCTTCTACCATATATTTTCCAAACTCCACATAATAATCTTGTGGAAAATCATCTTTATAGGCTTTATAATCATCAATGAGTTCATCTAACGCTTTGTATAAAATGATATTTTTACTCATATCTTCACGATTAATAATTTCAAAAGCTTGCAATGAAATGATTCTTGTATGATTTGATTTAATTTACCTATTTGTATCAACCCAAGATTTTAGCATTATTGCATGATATAGCACTGGTTTTTTTCAAATTGCTATCAATTTGGGATGCAGGTAAATCAAGTATTACAATACTACCACTTTCTTTGCGAAGTGATAAAATATGCGTATGCAACTCCATCTCCACACATATTTCTATTTTGTCTTTTTGCCCGTGAAGTTTAAGTATGGTTTGCAATGCCTGAAAATTTTGTGAATCTAAACATATCTGTTTTCTTTCATGGACAATGATTTTGTAAAAATAATAGCTATATCCTTATTGGTTTCCTATCCTTATATATGTTAAGTTAAATGTCATAAGTTTTGTAGAATCTGTATCAACAAGCAATATATTTGCTATATCAAGATAAGATACCTCACTCCATGAACTACAATATGCACCGCAACCTCCACCCCCTCCATATCAAACCTTATAAAATCATTATCAAAGCATGAAATATTGATAACAGCACCCGCGGAAGGCGACCTAAATATTTGTTCTGCTTCTTCTGTGTCTTCTATATTATTCTTGTCTACCCAAGTATTCAAGTCGTCGCGAACAAAGATTTTGCTTTTTTTGTAACTTTGTTATTGTGATCCACATCATGCACTGCCATACATAAATCTTCAAAATACAAAACACCTTTAAAAAGACTAGTTTCGCCTCCAAGGTAACCAATCAGTGTAACATTACATACTTTATCTTACAATTATGTGTCATTATGATTGCATAATGAAATCTTTAATTCTTTAAAATAGTGCGGATTTGAGCTGTTTAGAAGCTCTAAAAGATCTATGACGCTTACACGCTTATTCATTGCAGATTCCATGCATTCTTTATCTGCTTTACATGCATATAATGTTGGCCGCCATTTCTCTTGAGGTTTGGATAGATCTTTACTCCCCTCCTCATTAAATTTTATCATATGATAATACAATACACTTGAGAGTCTCTCCATTATTTGCACAAGATTCTCATCAGCTATATTTTTCATAAAATAAGATTTATATGGCATAAATCCCCTATTCGCAAAATATTATATTAGATGATATAGCACAAATTTTGATTATATGAAGCCATATGTCAAACATTTAATTGACAAGTTTAAAACTTTATTTTTCGCTAAAAACTCCCCTACCCCAAAAATCCCAAGTCCCATTAGAATCACATCGCAGATAAAGCAGATTCCACTCACCACAAAAACATAGTTACGAGTTATGCCCTGCTTAATAATAAAAGCATTTTGTGCCCCAATAGCAACAATAAGCGAAAGAGATAAAAGAAAACCTTTTAGGAAAATCCCCATAAACCTACCCTATAATTCTATCATTTTATTACAAATACACTGAAAGGCAAACACAACAACAAAAAAATCCAAAAAAAGAAAATAAAAAAGTAGCTAAAAAAATAATTATAAGAAGAATTTAAAATTTCCCTATCCCTGCATCGACCTACATTCCCACACCTGAAAGGTGCAGTATCATCGGCGAAGAGAAGCTTAACTGCCAGGTTCGGAATGGAGCTGGGTGTTGCCTTCTCTCTATAAACACAAGGAAAAGGGAAATAAAGACAAATCAACTAATAAGCTAAAGCTCTACAAATTTAAAAAAGTAAAGCTTGGTAGCCCTAAAAACTTACACAAGCTCCAAGCTCTATGCTATGTTTGTTTTTATGTTTGAATCTATCTTAAGCCCAACTTTTAAATTAAGCTCAATCAAAGCCAAACTTCATAGAAGCAAACAAAGAAAAGAAAAAAGAAATACCAAGTCAAACTCTCAAACTAGAATCTAACCCATAATCACTAGATTCTATAAAAGCTAACCTGTATTACTTTCACTTATCTCGTTTTGCCTTTTTCTTTTGTCCTTATTTCCATTTTCCTTATAGGGTAATGGTGTTAATAGCCACACAAGTGGTTTTACACTGCTTACACTATTGCATTTTCTAAGAAATTACACTAGCATAAAAAACATATGCTACCACAACGACTAAGAATCTATACAATACATAAAGTCTCAATGCTATTCTTTCGTATTTAGTAACTAACCATTCAATTACGCTTCTCAATTCACTTCTCTCTTATCAAAGCAGATTCTATCTCTAAGCTTCTTATTCTCAATTTATACTTGCATATATAAACTTGAATAATTAAACTTAAACAACAAATCTTTAGAATCTTGCACTCAATAAGGCAGTAATCCTTAATAAAAAGCCAAACGGTCTATTAGTAGTAGTCAGCTGAACATATTACTATGCTTACACACCTACCCTATCAAGCAGCTAGTCTTGCTGCGACCTTCAGGGAGAGTTCATCTTGGAGTTGGCTTCCCGCTTAGATGCTTTCAGCGGTTATCACATCCATGCGTAGCTACCCAGCGATGCTCTTGGCAGAACAACTGGTACACCAGTGGCATGTCCATCCCGGTCCTCTCGTACTAGGGACAGCTCTCCTCAACTCTCCTACGCCCACGGCAGATAGGGACCGAACTGTCTCACGACGTTCTGAACCCAGCTCGCGTACCGCTTTAAATGGCGAACAGCCATACCCTTGGGACCTGCTCCAGCCCCAGGATGCGATGAGCCGACATCGAGGTGCCAAACCTCCCCGTCGATGTGAGCTCTTGGGGGAGATCAGCCTGTTATCCCCGGGGTACCTTTTATCCTTTGAGCGATGACCCTTCCACACAGAATCACCGGATCACTATGACCGACTTTCGTCTCTGCTCGACTTGTTTGTCTTACAGTCAGGCTGGCTTATGCCATTACACTCTACTTGCGATTTCCAACCGCAATGAGCCAACCTTTGCAAGCCTCCGTTACTTTTTAGGAGGCGACCGCCCCAGTCAAACTACCCACCAGACATTGTCCTACTTGAGGATAACTCAAGCTAGTTAGCAGACAGAAACATTAAGGGTGGTATCTCAAGGATGGCTCCATCTCTACCAGAGTAAAGATTTCAAAGCCTCCCACCTATCCTGCGCATAATGCTCCCATCGGCAGTGTCAAGCTGTAGTAAAGGTCCACGGGGTCTTTCCGTCTTGCCGCGGGTAGGAGGAATTTTCACCTCCACTACAATTTCACTGAATCCCTAGTTGAGACAGCTCCCATCTCGTTACGCCATTCATGCAGGTCGGTATTTAACCGACAAGGAATTTCGCTACCTTAGGACCGTTATAGTTACGGCCGCCGTTTACTCGGGCTTCAATTCAAAGCTTCGACTTGCGTCTGACTAATCCTCTTAACCTTCGAGCACCGGGCAGGCGTCACACCTTATACTTCCTCTTACGAGTTTGCAAAGTGCTGTGTTTTTGGTAAACAGTCGGGAGGGACTCTTTGCTGAGACCACATTGCTGTGGCACACCTTATCGCGAACTTACGGTGCTAGTTTGCAGAGTTCCTTAACTAGAGTTCTTTCACGCGCCTTAGAATACTCATCTCATCTACCTGTGTCGGTTTGCGGTACGGGCAACATTAGCTAAACTTAGAGGCTTTTCTTGGCACGACGGCGTCAGTAGCACTCATCTTGATCCGAAGATCGCAACAAGCTATTCAAGTTTCGAATACAAGAGCGGATTTACCTATCTCTCAATCTACGCTTTTAAATTAGCACTTCCATCAGCTAACGCTACTTAGCCCTATGCGTCCCCCCATCGCACACTAATGTTGGTATGGGAATATTAACCCATTTTCCATCGACTACCCATTTCTGACTTGTCTTAGGACCCGACTAACCCTACGATGACGAGCATCGCGTAGGAAACCTTAGACTTTCGGCGAAGTGGATTCTCACCACTTTTATCGCTACTCATTCCTGCATGCTCACTTCGCATCGCTCCAGCACTCCTTACCGGTATACCTTCAACGCAATACGAACGCTCTTCTACCACTATGCATCAGCATAATCTACAACTTCGGTGTCTATCTTAGCCCCGTTATATTTTTTGCGCAAAATCACTAGACCAGTGAGCTGTTACGCTTTCTTTAAAGGATGGCTGCTTCTAAGCCAACCTCCTGGTTGTCAAAGTAACTTCACATCATTTTCCACTTAGAATAGAACTTTGGGACCTTAGTTGGTAGTCTGGGTTGTTCCCCTTTTGACGATTGATTTTATCACCCACCGCCTGACTCCCAAGATACGGTAATAGGTATTTGCAGTTTGACAGGGGTTGGTACCGCGGTGAGCAGCCCTAGCCCAATCAGAGCTCTACCCCCTATTACTATCACTTGAGGCTATACCTAAATATATTTCGAAGAGAACCAGCTATCACGAAGTTTGTTTGGCCTTTCACCCCTATCCACAGCTCATCCCAACCCGTTTCAATGGGTACGAGTTCAGTCCTCCATAAGCTATTACACTTACTTCAACTTGGCCATGGATAGATCACTTCGCTTCGGGTCTGCAGCATCTGACTTAAACGCCCTTTCAGACTCGCTTTCGCTACGGCTTCGCGTTTGCTTAACCTTGCCAGATACCACAACTCGCAGGATCATTATGCAAAAGGCAGTCCGTCACCCTTGTGAGCCTCACTAAGAAATCAAGCTAAATTCGCCTTGTGGCAATCTTTGCGGGAGTTTGAAAAAATCTTGTGCGACAGACTCTAAGTCTAGTCTCCGCGATTTTTTCTGCACAACCCACAAATCTTGCTCACAATGCTAGAATTTCTTATATATTCCCCTTAATTCCTTAATGAGACCCACAATAGGGCTCCGAATGATTGTAGGCAGATGGTTTCAGGTTCTATTTCACTCCGCTCACTGCGGTTCTTTTCACCTTTCCCTCACGGTACTTGTTCGCTATCGGTGTGATAGTAGTATTTAGGGTTGGAGAGTGGTCTCCCCGGCTTCAGCCCGGATTTCACGTGTCCTGGCCTACTCTGGATCCTGCTACCTATGAATAATATTTCGCATACGGGACTATCACCCTCTGTGATGTGTTTTTCCAAACACTTCTGCTACATTATTCAAGTGGATATTGCAGTCCTCAACCCCAGTAGCAAGCTACTGGTTTGCCCTTTTCCCCGTTCGCTCGCCGCTACTAGGAGAATCTCTATTGATTTCTTTTCCTCTAGCTACTGAGATGTTTCACTTCGCTAGGTTCGCCTGCAGGCAACAGACAATAGAGGCTTGGCTTATCTTTTGGCGATAAATTAATGAGTTCACAATTTGTTTGTGCGACAGACACTAAGTCTAGTCTCCGCACAAATTGCTTCACAACATTAATTTCTCATCCAAAATATTTCGCCATCTGCCAATCTCTACTCTCTGTTGCCTACATAACTAGTATCTCTACTAGCTGGGTTGCCCCATTCGGAAATCTATGGATCAAAGCTTCTTAGCAGCTCCCCATAGCTTATCGCAGCTTAGTACGTCCTTCATCGCCTCTATCACCCAAGGCATCCACCATCTGCCCTTAAAAGCTTTTTACTTCTAAGGATACTGCCTTATTGAATGCAAGAGATTAAAAAACCCTGCCCCAATAAGACAAGTATGTCGCGTAATTGTAGTTAATTACTATTTAGGCTATTAACAATAAAATTTCAAATAACATTTAGACTAAAGTCTAATGCAAAGTTTTCTTCAGATAAAGAAGGACTAAAACCTTGCATTAGACTTCATATATCTCTTACACATATCTACAAGCTTCATGTAATTAAAACCCATGTTATGTGTATTCAACATATCAAATCATTTTTTATATTATTTATAATAAACTTATATACTCTCTTTTATATCATAGTTATTGCATTACTCACTTATATAGCATACCTAGAGACTATTCTCAAAATGGTGGAGAATAGCGGGATCGAACCGCTGACCTCCTGCGTGCAAAGCAGGCGCTCTCCCAGCTGAGCTAATTCCCCTAACGATGATAGTAAAACTAGAATCTAGTTTCCATATTCAACTTTAGTTATTTTCTAACACTCTACAAAGTATTAAAAAGAACAATTTATGGTGGGCTTAGGAGGACTTGAACCTCCGACCTCACCCTTATCAGGGGTGCGCTCTAACCACCTGAGCTATAAGCCCTTTACTAAAGAGAAAGCTAGTTAAAAGCAATAGCAAAATATGACATAAATTCGATTTCAATATTTAATATTTATAAAATACGCAAATAATCTCTGAAAACTAAGCAAGATGCAATATCATAGCCAAACTGTCACTACCACATAGCATACAACTATAAAAAGACATAATTTATAAACTATATAGCAACTATATCTAAACAACTTCATAATGATTAAGATAAACAAATATCTTAACATATCTCTAGAAAGGAGGTGATCCAACCGCAGGTTCACCTACGGTTACCTTGTTACGACTTCACCCCAGTCGCTGCATCTGCCGTGGGCGGTAGCCAATTTAGCATTCCGACTTAAGGCAAATACAACTCCCATGGTGTGACGGGCGGTGAGTACAAGACCCGGGAACGTATTCACCGCAACATTGCTGATTTGCGATTACTAGCGATTCCAGCTTCATGTAGTCGAGTTGCAGACTACAATCCGAACTGAGAGATGTTTTAGAGATTGGCTCCAGCTCACACTATTGCATCTCTTTGTGCACCCCATTGTAGCACGTGTGTAGCCCTAGGCGTAAGGGCCATGATGACTTGACGTCGTCCTCACCTTCCTCCTCCTTACGAAGGCAGTCTCCTTAGAGTGCTCAGCCAAACTGCTAGCAACTAAGGACGAGGGTTGCGCTCGTTGCGGGACTTAACCCAACATCTCACGACACGAGCTGACGACAGCCGTGCAGCACCTGTTTTCAAGCTCCCTAAAAGGGCACTCCACTATCTCTAGTAGATTCTATCAATGTCAAGCCTAGGTAAGGTTCTTCGCGTATCATCGAATTAAACCACATGCTCCACCGCTTGTGCGGGTCCCCGTCTATTCCTTTGAGTTTTAATCTTGCGACCGTACTCCCCAGGCGGAATGCTTAATGCGTTAGCTGCATTACTGCAAGGACAAGCCTCACAACAACTAGCATTCATCGTTTAGGGCGTGGACTACCAGGGTATCTAATCCTGTTTGCTCCCCACGCTTTCGCGCATCAGCGTCAGTAATGTTCCAGCAGGTCGCCTTCGCAATGAGTATTCCTCTTGATCTCTACGGATTTTACCCCTACACCAAGAATTCCACCTACCTCTCCCATACTCTAGATGGTCAGTTTCAAATGCAGTTCTGTAGTTAAGCTACAGGATTTCACATCTGACTTGACCACCCGCCTACGCGCTCTTTACGCCCAGTGATTCCGAGTAACGCTTGCACCCTCCGTATTACCGCGGCTGCTGGCACGGAGTTAGCCGGTGCTTATTCGTAAGATACCGTCATAATCTTCTCTTACAAAAGGAGTTTACAATCCTAAAACCTTCATCCTCCACGCGGCGTTGCTGCTTCAGGGTTTCCCCCATTGAGCAATATTCCCTACTGCTGCCTCCCGTAGGAGTCTGGACCGTGTCTCAGTTCCAGTGTGTCCGATCACCCTCTCAGGCCGGATACCCGTCATAGCCTTGGTGAGCCATTACCTCACCAACAAGCTGATAGGACATAGGCCAATCCTTTAGCGAAGGCTTTCAATAAAAAATTCGTCTTTGGATGATAAATCGATGAGTTCGCAATTTGCTGACACGACAGACACTAAGTCTAATCTCCGCACAAATTGCTTCACAACACCAATTTCTCATTCCAAATACTAGAATTTTGTGCCAACAACACAAAACACTAAAAAGAGAAATTCTTTATTGAAAGCCCCTTTCCCCCGTAGGGAGTATCCAGTATTAATCACCGTTTCCAGTGGCTATCCCAGACTAAAGGGCATGTTACCTATGCATTACTCACCCGTGCGCCACTAATCCACTTCTAGCAAGCTAGAAGTTTCATCGTTCGACTTGCATGTATTAGGCACGCCGCCAGCGTTCACTCTGAGCCAGGATCAAACTCTCCGTAAGAATTATGGAAGTTTGTATCTATCAAATCAATAGTAGCAAACTCTCCATAAGAATGAAAACCCAACAAAATACACAATAAACATATAGCTTAAAATATATCAGTTAGAATCTCCACAAATAATCTCAATATCAAACAACATTTCATATTTAACATAAGTTACATATAAAATGCCATAACATCAAAGATTATTATTTAAAGAATTTGTCCTAATCTCTAAAATGTTTCACAAAGACTAAAACTTACTATGCCCTGCCCTACTCTCTCACAAAGACTAAAGCAAAACATAATAAATCAGTTATAGTCGAGTTGTATAGATTAACAATTTAAAGACTTGGTTGTTAAAATAAAATTGAAGCATTTAAAGTATAGTAAAAAGCAATATTCAAATTTCATAATAGTTTTACAAAACTAAGATATTAACTTTAAACAATCTAGCTACAATATCACAATCAAATCTTGCTTAGTTGTCAAAGATCATTGCTTTAAAAATATCAAAATTTCCAAAGTCAAATAACGCAAGTATTAACAAAAACACAAAAAAGTGAAACAAAACATAAAAACTCTAAAATCTAAAAGGATAAAAAGAGTTTGGTAAAAATATTACTGATTTTAATGAAAAAATGCTATAATATTCGGTATATTTACATCTTGTAAATCTTTAATTTGCTTTCTGCAAACTTGAGAAACAGAATTATATGCTAACAAAGCTTAAATAAAGCTTAAATTTAAAAAAGTTTTTGATTTTTTAGAGTTTGTTTTTTTAGGGGGGGGGATTTTTTAAGGCAATTCTAATGACTATCATGTAAATTAAAATTACATATATTAGATATAGGTGATAGTAACAACA
>NZ_FZMS01000039.1 GCF_900198365.1 Helicobacter bilis
TTTGATAGATTTAAAACAATAATTTTGAAAAATTATAAGTATGTTGAAACAGCTTATAATGAGAAATATTATATTAAAGAAAAAATATATCTAGACAAAGCAGACAAAGTTGATACTTTGCTTACTAATTTTTGTAATAACCCTGACAAAAAAGACATTCTTAGCATTGCTAATGAATTTAGTGCTATATCCGAGCTTATATTAGAGCAAAAACACTTATTTGATGAAGGGTTTTATAAAGAAGTTGCACGCGTAGAACAATACTGCAAAACAATGTTAGATACTTTATTTGCTTTTGAACAAATACTCTCTTGTTTTATAGATTTTCGTATTAAACAAGACAAAAATAATCAACTTGATGAGAAGAACTTAGAAACATTAAGAAATAAGGTAAGAGAACAAATTAATAATCAAGATACAGAACTTTCACAAACAGCTATCTGTATTTCTCACATTATCAACAATGCTTATTTTTCAAATACACCAAATAACGAAATTCAGCACCTTAATACATTATTAGAAAATTTCAAAAATAATGACAGCTACCAAAAGTATAAAAAAATTATAGAGCAATACCAGTCTTATCCAAAAGAACAAAAATTTTCAAACACAATAAATATCTTTATACCATTCTATAAAGATATATTCTTGGAATTTTTTAGCAAAGATGATTTTGAAGAGTTATGCAAATTTATGCTCTATTTGATAGATTTGGAAACAGGGGGAGTATTTTTATATTACACATATACCTGGTCACTTCAATCTAAGCAAGTGGTCAATATATCAAAACAAGATTTGCAAAAGATAGTCACTAAAGATCTGTGGGAGAAATTCCAAAATTTTAACGAGGATAAAATAATAGAGTATCTCACAGATCATATACAAAATAAATTTGCAGCGTATCTTGCAGAACTCTCCATCAAAGATATGCGAGATACGCTAAAAAAGAATGTGCAAAACAATCGCTACAACTCAACCACAATGCGTGAAAATATTATAAAAAATATTACCACTAGAGGTAATATCAATAGATTGGAAAACTTAATAAAAGCTATAGAGGGTTATCGGGAAAATACAGAAGCAAAACTAAATATCGTCATACAAAGCTTTCAAGAAATCCAAAAGATAGAAAACATACAAATACCCACCTCCTCAAGCGAAATCAAAAATACGCTACGACACTCCCTAAAATCAAACACTACACAAGCTTTAAGTATTGTTTTTGATCTTTCAAAAAGTTTTAGCAAAAAGGCACTTACTCCTCTTATGATATTTGAGATTTATACTTGGATACTTGACCAAATATTTCCCACTATCTCAAAAGAAGACTTAACGCGACAAATTACATTATTTATGCTAGGCATGAGAGGCAAAAAAGATAGTGAATATGCAAAATGGGAAAAAGGGAAGCCCTATTTTTATATCCCTAAAGATTTACATAAATCTCTTGTCATAGGGGATTTTATGCACTCTCTCTTGCTTGATAGCTCACTTGATATAGGATACTGCATTCATAACCCAAGCATAGGATCATATACAAAGAATGAGGATGTAGCACAAAAGCATTTTAAAGATATGATAAGAAATAATCTTTATACCTATAACTCATCTTATTTTGCTCATGCACAAGAAAATGAGTCTACACAAATCTATAAAGAAGCTCATATCAAAGTTCATTCATATATAGACAATATACAATCTCAAAACACACATACAACGCAACTTACACAAACAAATTTCCAAAACCTTATCAACAAGAAACTTACACAAACAAAGCTTAAATACCAAAATCCACAAAACAATGCAGTATATCAACGGGTGGGAGAAACAACTAATAGCCAAAGAGATTTTCTAATCCAACTAAAAAGAGTGGCAGAATATAGTTATAGAGTATATAAGGGGGAGAGAGTGCTAAATAGTGATCCCATAATGACGGCAAAGACTAAAGATTCTGTGAATGAATCCATACTTAGTAACTTTGTTTATAATGAATCTTTTATCCCAACAAAAATAGATATACACAAGGAGTTATAATGCAAGGTGCAATATTTGGACTTCAAGAAATTAGTTTTTGGACACAGATTCTTCAAGAATATGACAAAGCAAAATCTATGCAACCAAGTGATATACAATTTAATCAAATAAATGATTCAATCCTCCACATCCTCAAATCCTATCGCCCATCTCCAAATGGTAATGGTATCAAATGGAGTAAAGAAGAAAAAGAAGCTTTTATACAGCTAAGCCTTACAGAACAAAGAAAAATGATAGTAAGAAAATCTGAATTACAATCAACTCTCTTTCCTTATGTTAATGTAGATTATGAACCTTATACATATAGTGAGAGAATAAGTGATATGGCTAAAAAGACTTATACTAAAGCCAATAAGCTTTTAGACAAACATAGCAATACAGATTTTAATTTACTAGATTCTACGATTCAACAAGAAATATTACAGAATCTAAGGATAGCCTATAAAGAACAATACATCAAAGCAGGAGTAAAACTCTCTACATTACTCTTTAAAAAAGCTTCTCTCAAAGGAGGAGATGAAAGTAAAAAAGAAATACTTGAATGTGTAAAAATTACAAAAGATTTGCTCAATAAAAAGATACCAGAGATGAGCTATATGTATTATCAACTCTATAAATGGAGTAGTGATAATGAGAGATTATTTCACACAGAGCTAACACCTTATAGCTTAGGACTAGTAAGAGAAGAAGCAAGAGAGTGTTATAACCATGCACTAGAGTGTGTTGTATGGGAGGCTATAGATGAGGAGGCACAGAGGGAAAGTCTACAAAAAAGTTGCTTTGCAGCTGAACTCTATCTTGCAGCAGCTATTAAATACCAAAGTCCATTAGCATTCTATCTTGCAGCACTTAATTATGCACCAGGAGATATTTTTCCAAATAGTGCATCTTACTCCCTAATGTTACATCAAGCCTGTCTTCGTTGTGCTATTGCATTAGGCGGGAATCACATAGATCAATTAAGAAGAAACTATTCCTCAAGGACAAAAGGTATGCCCCATTCTCCATTAAAAGCAGCTACCTTAACACAATATAATAAAAAATCTCAGCAACAAAGAGGCTTAATCAATGGACTTGATCCTTACTTTGATGAGAAGTTTCCTCCTGATTTTATCATTGATTTTACTTTATTGTGTGATAATTGCATATATGGTGCAATCTTACTAGATGATGATGGTAAATGGATGGGGATTAATTGGGCTGTGAAGAAAGGATTTATAAAAGATCCAAGAGTAAAAGGCTCAAGCCCAGAATCTATAAAACAATATTATCTCACAATATGGAGAGTGATAGTGGAGAGATATAAAAAGCTTATTTATCCTAATGCTATACCCTCATTAAGCTTACTTATTACTTACAAAATCTACTCCAACCTCACCTATGGACTGCCATCTGCTCGTCCGTATATCTTTCCTAAAGAAGTGCTAGATTTAAAAATAGATTTTAACAAAGGATTAGAAGGCTATGGGAAAATAAAAGAATAAGTTTTTTGGAAATCTCTTATCTTTAAACTTAAGCAAATATCACAAAGAGCCAAATACAGACTTGCAATCACACATTATCACAGCAAAGAGATAATTTAAATAGTGTTTAAGTAATTCAGAGTATTAGTTTTGTTTCTCTATACGCATTATTCTTATAGCCTTTCACATTATTAAAATCATGCCACAATAAATCATTCTCTATTAACTCTGTTTGTTTAAATAAGAATGCAAGGCTTGTGTTAAGAGATACTGCAATGTTTTTTCATCTCCTTGTCTTTGTTCTTGTATAGCATAGCTTAGTGTTGATTCCAATATATCATTATCTAAAACTTCAAATAATGGAGTATGTAATTCTTTAAAAATAATGCCTAACACAAGCGTATTAATGAGTAATGGGGAATCTATAAGTGGGGTATCTTGTAAAATATCTTGTATATCCTGCATAGTTAAATGTACATTTGTATGTAGGGGGATTTTTGCGTCAATAAATAAATTTTTAAGAGCATTGTCTAAGAAAGTTAAAATAGTTTGTTTGTTAAGCGGCTGGTTATTTTCAATGATTGTCTCTTTGGTGATGGATTGATTATGTGTGGCTATATCATTATTTGCTATGTCTAATTTATTATTTTTTTGTTTAGCTTTTATGCTATCTTGCATAAAGGCTATTTCTTTGCTAGTATGCTGGTTTTCTTTCATATTACCAAAAGCATGAGTTGGAATATTTATAATATCATCTAGCATCTCATTTTCATGCAAGATATTTTCAATTGATGCTTCATGGATATTCATTCCATCTACTTGTCCCCTAGGTCTTATTTGCAATGTATCGAGTTTGTCATAGGCAGCAACTTCTTTGATAATGTTTTTTGTATTTAGAATCTCTTCGTTTAAATCTTTTGGATCTATAATGCTACATTGATAATTGCCGATCCTAAATGTATCACCAAGTTCAATAGTTGTTTCATAACCCGCAAGAAGTTTGGAGAATGAATTGTTATAAAAAATATCTGAATCTGCAATACTTGTAATTGTAAAAAAACCCTCTTCATACTGAATATTAACATGTTGTGAATTGATCTGTTGATCTTGTAAACAAAGATTATTGCCAGAATCACTCCCTATTGTACCGCCATTTTCATCAATAACACAATATAGTGATGCTGCGGATAAATCATTTATATGTTGTGCAGTAATAGCAATCTTTTGCATACAATTTCCTTACATAATAGAGTCTGGCATATTAAAATGCGTCAAAATATCAATAATCTTTAAAAGCTCTAGCTTGTTTGTAACATTAAAATCAAAATATAGCTTCTTATTATTTTCAAAATAAAATGAATTGCGCATATTTTGATTTGGGACCATATCCTTTATAAATGCAAACCATGCCCATTCTCCAATATACGCTTTTTTATATTGTGGATATTGGTAATAATCATTTGCAGTGAGTCTCAACTCGGTATTTTTATTAAAGTGCTCAATAATAATGTGGAGTTTTGGATGCAGCGTATGATCATAGTGGATGCTTGTATCATTATATCCCATGTCAAGAGAACTAAAGTCTGATGATAAATCAAGACATTGTATAAAAAAATTGAGTGTCAAATTGTTGTTTGCATCAAACATTGCACTTAAACTAGAGGTTTTGTTAAAAAAAGTTAAAAATTGTTCTTTTAGCTTAATTTTTGACATATAGGTTGGATTAGGAATGTAAGCACCACCCTTTTTTTGTATAATCTTACTTAGATACTGTTTATAAAAGGTCTGTAATGTGCCAGCATTGCCAAAGAATCCTTTAAAAGTTTCTATCGACACAGATTCTCTAGAATATGTGTTAAAAGGATAAAGTGGAGATATATTATTCACAAAGTCTGTATAAACTTCATTTTTCCACACACTATTCAGAAGAACTCCAGCGTTACTCTCTATGATTTTCCAAGACATTCGTGCCAAATGATTATAATATGCTTTTAGTTCTTGAGGTAAAACCTTACTATCTATATCAAGCTTTTTAAATGGGTCATTTTCATCATTGCTTCCATCAAGAATATAAACAATTTTTTCTTTAGCATCTTTTGTTATATCTTGCGTAAAATATTCAATTTTTGCGAAGACATTTTGCACATCTTGTGCAATAACTGCCAACATGTTATTTTCATCTTTTGTTGCATTCTGTGAATTTGCTAATTCCTTATTTTTTGATTGACTAAGAGAATTGGCTTTAGAATCTATTAATGATTCTTCATTGGTTAAATCATAGTATGCTTTGAAATGATTGCTAAGAGCTGTAAATTGTGTTTTTATTTCTTTGCTGGAGAATCCAAGCCCATAAACATAGCCAAGCAATAATGTATCGTTCAAATGGGTATTATCGTTTATTACCCCAATCAAATTATTGATAGGATTGCTAGGTTGAGACAAGATTTGTAATTCATTAAGCAAAGCATTTTTTTCATGGTGTCTCTTGGGTTTGATAGCTTGCAATATATCTTCCCATTTTTTTTTATAGTCAGCAAGATAAACTTCTATAATTTTTGTATCCAACATCTTTTCATCATTATCTTGTTCCACTCCTTCGAGATACCACAAGTCAATATCAAGAGCATTATGCATATTCTTTTCAAGATGGCTTAAAAACACCATTAAGCCTTCTTTGGTATATCTCTTGTCAATATGACTTAGTTTTTCTGGAGCTTCAAATACAGCATCAATAGATCTGCCAATTTTATTTTTTATATTATAAGTTGCTTGTTTCTCAAGACTATTTTTAAAAGCTATAAGAATATATATTCTTTGTGCTTTAGCAATTTGCATAATTTCTTCTTGTGCTTTAGTAACACTACCAATATTCATTGGATGAGCATTAAGAATTCTATCTGAGGCCAAATCCTCAGTACTAGCTATAAAATCATCTTTTGGAATATTGTACTTTTTAAAATACTGCCAATTCTTACCAATCCAAACTGCAAGAAGCGACTTATCAAGATAATGTGTGTCAAATAAAGACATATACATATATAATGTTTCAACAAGTGTCTCTGGAGTTTTATTGTGTGCTAATATATACTCCATTTCATTAATAAGTGTTTTGCTCACAACATCTTCACTAATTGCATAATAGAGATCTTTGGCCGGTAAAAAAGCTTGATATGATGTATCAAGGAAAAAGTATTGGCTACCAACTGATGTATCAAACAATAATGGATATTCTTTTAAAATTGCTTTAAGATTTAACATGAGATTGACTTTTTCATAAAGGCTTAATGTGTTATAATTATTGGCATCTGCAAGGAGTGCATTAATGCTGTTTAAAGAAGTATTGCTTTGTTCAATTGCTTTATATGCCTTATTGATATAATAAGTGCATACGCTATATGTCAGTATACACAGACAAACAGCCATAATGCCTAATCTTAATGTCACCCATGAGTTTTTAAGAATCATACTATTAAGATGAGAATCTTTTAAAACAATTTGTTCTAACATTGAATGTACAAAATAGCTTCGCTTATGTTGCTTTGTAGCAGCCTTTGCTGCTGGCTTTTTAATAGCATATTTTTCACATACAGCATCAACTAAGTAATTTCTTGGAACATTTTCTTGATAAGCTGAAGTGAAATAAATTCCACGAACATAAGACTTATTTTTTAGCACATTTTTTTCATTCACCTGTATTGCAAAATCTACTACCAAAGCAAAGAGTGTATCAAGTTGCTTTAAAAACAAAAATGCCCCATTTTTCTCATCAAGAGAATGCAGAGATTTGTTTTTGTGCATGAAAGAGTACAATAATGATTTGCTAATAGCTTGAAAATAAGACAGCAATGTTTGCTTATTTGCCTGTTGTTCTAAAGTGATACCCAATATTTTATTTGCGACATTCTCGTTAAAAACATTCCAATAGATATCCATACCTTCCATAAGATCAAGCTTACTAAAAACTACATAAATAGGCAATTTTAGATTCAAATTTTGTTCACATTCATGAACTCTTTTAACAAGAAAGTGTATTAAATTATCACTATATTGTTTTGGGTTATTAAGAAAGGAATGAATATCAATAACAAGCACAATGCCATTGAGTTTGCTGTGAAAAATGCTGGAATTAAGGAAAGAAAGAAACTTATTCCATACCGCTTTTTTTATTAGAAAATCTTTGTTTTTTTCCAAATCATCTTCGGCAATTTCATCTGTTGTATCTGGATTAAAAAAATCTTCTTGCGTAAAATAATTGCCTTCGGTATCGAGTAAAGCCCCCTTTTTAGAAATATAAAGATTAAAATTCTTAGTGCTTTTATGAATTTTTTTATATGATTCTAATTTATCGCTTAATGGATATTCAATGTTCGCGTAATTGATTAAAGAGCTTTTTCCTGCTCCCTCATTACCAATAACAATTACTAAAGGAATATCTTTAAAACGAATTGTTCTTTTCCAAGTACTTTTGGCTTCATTTAAAGCAAGGGAATAATTGCGTTTTGCTTTGTGCAAAATTCTTGCAACCTCTTTTTTTAACTCCCTGCGTTGAACACCTTTTTCACTTTTTAATGTTTGTAAAAAATCCAGAAGAGGTCTAAACATAAAATAAAAAGCTATAATAAGCCATACAAGAACAAGAATACCCAATCGAACAAAAGCATTGCTAAATATGTAAATATCATTGAAAGCCAGTAGGGGCGCATAAATAAAAAATATTATGCTGAAAAATATGAACAAGCATATAAGAAATATGTATAGAAATGGTTTTGATTTGCAAAAGCTTGTTATTTTTTTCAGCATTATTGATCCTCATTGTTCTCTTGTTTGAATTTTTTAATATTTTGTATAAGAGTGTTTTTTGTTATGGTGTTATTAGATTCTATCTTAAGCATAGAAAAGAAAAAAGAAACAACTACAGTGCACATAACAACAATAAGTAAAAATGGCTTTAGGTATCTTTTTTTAAACAATTCTAAAATATTGTTACGGACAATATTTTTGTGAGCAACATTAAACGCTATATCTTCATTTGAATCTAATGCTGGTGTAATAGCCGCTGCAATATCATTGCAAAGATGGTTAATTTTTTCATCGCCCTGTTTATCAACAGTATATTTTCCCTTATAACCAAGAATAAGACAGGCGTAGATGAATTCTAACATGTCTTTATATTTGCTTGGATTTAGCAAATACTGCCCAGCTATACCATAAAATTTATCGCCACCTAACATTTCATTAAACAAACGATTAGTAAGCGTATGGTTTGTAAAATCACTATTCATAATGCTTTCATTACGTAACAACATCTCATCAATAAATACACATAAACAATAGCGAAACTTGATTAAGTCTTTTTCATCATGGCAATGCATGGCACTTAGGCTGCCACTGATGGCAAGCACCTGATTTGCAAAAGTGTCCCTTATTTCAACAATGAATTCATCATCTAGCGCATGTATTTTTGAAAGTCTTGTGGCAAAAAGAAGAAGAGGTAGACTTAAGTCAAGAATTTTATTATTCTGCATACCTGCAAAATTAGACTCAAGCAATAATGAACATTGTGTGTCATTCGTTTGTACGTTCATAAATACCCTTAGAATAATGCCCACAATTTAATATCAGGGCTAATTATATTATTTGTCATATAGATGCTTACTGTATTTTGATTAGCAAAATGTGAAAAAAGCGAATCTTTTTTATCAAGCTTAAAATATATATATCCACTTAAATGCGGTAATGCGGGTGGAATGCTTTGTATGGGTTCTAAATGCAATCCTTTCAGCTGGGATGCAACGATATTTTTTATTGCTGATTGTGTATGAATTTTTGTTTGTGTGGTAAATATTTCAAGCAATGTATTTGTTGGCAATGATGAACTGATTGCTAAAAATATCTCACCATTTTGAATAATTGATGCATTTTCAAAAATACAATCAAAAAATCCATTACCATTATTAACAACACTTGCTATAGCATATTTTGGTGAAGTAACATTTGCAAACAGCAAACGCAAATGATTGCTTAAGGGAATAAAAACCGATGAAAGATCATTATGTTTATAAGCAATAAACTCAAATGATTCCTCGATTTCATGATGCAACACAAGTAAATCGGCTTGAAATTCTATCAATTTTTCATAGAGAAATTCAGGGTGCAATCTTTCTTTGTTAATAAGATATGAAAAAATGCAATCATACTTTTTTAAAAGATTGAGAGATAGGTAGGTGCTAAAATCAAGTGTATTTTTTGTTTGATTAATGCCTCTAAAAATTTTTGTAAAAGTCTCTTTATGTTGTTGAATAGAAAAAAGCATCTCTTCTAGGAAGGTTTTGATAAAAAGATTGTTGCTGATATCCATAGAAGTTGGAATAAATTTGTCATCAAGTTCTATTCTTTTATTGTGGTGTATATTTTTGATTTTTGCAATAGGGATTTCTAATTCATTAGGAGACTTATCTCCAAGCAAACCAAGCTTTAAACGTAAACTTCCCAACACAAGAGATGATGTTTGGTGTGTGTAAAATATTTCTGAATCTGTTTGCTGTGTGTATTCATTTACATCGTCGTGGATTTTAGAGACCACTGGCACATTTGTTGCAACATATTTAGAGTTTGAAAAGGTGTTGTTCAGAGAAATATCAGCAATAGAATCTGAAGATACAGGAATTTTTAATGTAATAATTGGTGACCCAACATTAGAATCAATCTCTAAGGCTTGTGGCAATAAATCATCGCTTGGAGCATTAAATACACTGCCATCTTGTGCAATACCACTAATCCTAGAGAGAGCTATTTTACCTAGATTTAATAATTCATTTGAAAATTCTACTTCAAAAAGGCCATAGAAATTGCATAAAGACTTTGTTGTTTTGATATAAACAAGTTGCTCAAAATATCTTTCTTGCTGTTCAAAATGGATCTTATCTACATTCATCCCATTGTACCAAACAACTTTTAATCTGCTATTCACCGCTTCTCCTTATTGTTTGTTCCTCTGTTGTTTTTACTATTTGTAATGCCTTCTTGTGTAATATCAATTTTTATTGTATTTTTAAACACTTTATTCAATTTTTTGTAAAATTTTTGCTTCTTGCCCTGAGAATTTGCAAAAAGAGCCAGTATACCAATGTATTTACCTTCTTTTTTTGCAAATTCTGCCACAAGCATATCTTTTTCATTAGGTGGAACTTGGATTCTAACCGAGTCTACATTGTCTCGACCAAGAACTACGCTCTCACGCATTGTTAGATCTTGAATACTTGCATATTCGAACTTATTAACATCTTTGAGTTGATAAATAACAAGCGTGATGGGAACATTATCGTTACGATTGTTGAGATTAGAATTATCATGGTTAGATGCCTGTATCCGTATAGGTGTGTTACACCCAATAAGAATCAACATCATAGCAAAAATTAAAGCCGTGCAAATATTTTTCATTATCTCTACTTTTTAGTTATGCCTTAAGAAATTATGAGATGTATATTCTTGAGAATTTTATAATAATTTTTATGAAATTTGGTTATAAAATGGTAGAATCTCAAAGTAAAATGGTAGAATCTAAAGTAAAATAAGGATTTTGTTATGGCAGAAAATTCAACTCCACCGAAAGAGCGCATCAATATCACTTACAAATCAAAAACTGGTGGACAAACTCCAGAGATTGAGCTCCCATTAAAACTAATGGTTATGGCTAATTTTACAGGTGGCAATAAAGTACCATTGGAAGAACGAGGGCTAACTTCTATTAATAAACATAATTTTAATCAGGTTATGCAAAAGATGCAAATAGAGTCTCATTTTAGTGTCAAAAACACTCTGAGCCAAGATGCTGATGAATTGAATGTAAGGTTGAAGATTGAAAACATGAAAGATTTTACTCCAGATAGTATTGCAAACCAAGTTCCAGAGCTCAATAAACTTCTTAAATTACGCGAAGCTCTTATTGCATTGAAAGGTCCAATGGGCAATATCCCAGATTTTAGAAAAGCTGTTTTGGAGGCTTTAAAGAATAAAGATATAAAAGAAAAGCTTTTATTGGAGATACAAGAAAGCCGAGAAAACAATGAACAATTAGACTGAAGGATAATTATGAGCGAAAAATTAGAACAAGAGGTAGAAACACAGAATGTCTCAATTATTGAGGGCATTATGCAAAAAAGTAAATATTCTAAAAATGATGAAAGTTATAGTATTGCTAAACTTGGTGTTGCAGAGTTTATTACAGAAATTGTAAAATCTGATAATGCAGAGAGCAAAATCAATCGATTCACACTTGATGAAATGATTGCGCATATAGATGATTTAATTTCGCAGCAAATGGATGAAATTTTACACAATGAGCAGTTTCAACAATTAGAATCTACATGGAGAGGTTTACATTTCTTAGTAGAACGCACGAATTTTCAAGAAAATATAAAAATTAACATTCTTGATGTTACAAAACAAGAGGCATTAGAGGATTTTGATTCAAATCCAGATATTACGACGAGTACGCTCTATAAATATATTTATTCTGCCGAATATGGACAATTTGGAGGAGAACCCATAGGAGCAATAATCGGTGATTATGCGCTAAATGCATCAAGTCCCGATATGAATTTTTTATCCAAAATGTCATCAATCGCTGCTATGAGTCATTCTCCATTTTTAACATCTGTAGATGCAAGCTTTTTTGGGCTTGATAATTATGCAGAACTTCCAACAATACAAGATCTAAAAAGTTTATTAGAGGGTCCACAATATACAAAGTGGCGCACTTTTAGAGAGAACGAGGATTCTAAATATGCTGGACTTATGGTGACAAGATTCTTAACTCGTTCTCCATATGACCCGCAAGAAAATCCCATAAAAAGTTTTAATTATAAAGAAAATGTGCATAATTCACACAATCATCTCTTATGGGGCAATACTGCTTATGCTTTTGCAACAAGATTGACTGATAGTTTTGCACAATATCGATGGTGTGGCAATATTATAGGTCCTAGAGCTGGTGGCACCGTCACAGATTTGCCGGTATATCTTTATGAAAACTTCGGTACATTAGAATCTAAGATACCAACTGAAGTGTTAATTACAGATAGACGTGAGTATGAACTTTCAGAATCTGGTTTTATAGCTTTTACATTGCGAAGGGATAGTAACAATGCAGTCTTTTTCTCAGCGAATGCAGTATTGAAACCAAAAATTTTTCCAAATACTCCTGAAGGCAAAGAAGCAGAAACAAATTATAGGCTTGGAACACAATTGCCATATATTTTTTTGGTTTCTCGTCTTGCGCACTATATCAAGGTTTTACAAAGAGAGGAAATTGGGAGCTGGAAAGAACGTAGCGATGTTGAAAATGGCTTGAATGAATGGATTAGACAATATGTTTCAGATCAAGAAAATCCTCCAGCAGAAGTGCGGAGCAG
The DNA here is from genome assembly GCF_900198365.1 of Helicobacter bilis. GTDB lineage: Bacteria > Campylobacterota > Campylobacteria > Campylobacterales > Helicobacteraceae > Helicobacter_A > Helicobacter_A bilis_B. The sequence continues at coordinate 12,911 of NZ_FZMS01000039.1, forward strand.
AAGACCTTTTAGAGGGGCTAGAATTACAGTAAGCGATATAGAAGGTGAAACTGGATGGTATAAAATAGATTTGAATGTGCGTCCGCACTTTAAGTTTATGGGGGCTAATTTTGAACTCTCGTTGGTAGGAAAGCTTGATAAAGAATAACTATGACTTTTGTTGATAGGGTTATTCGTGTGCTTGACGAATATGCAGATTCTGAATATTTTGAGAATCCTATTCAAGCGATCAGAGAGCATATTGAAACCCTCATAAACACAAAAGAGGATACACAGGAATTATTATCTTATAATGATTTGGATTTAAACATCAAAAATCTAGCCATCGTAATGTCAGAAAGAATTTATGATATAGTTTCTACGTACGAATATAGAGTAAAGATTGTAAGCATTGAATATGATGAGACATTAGCGCCTTGGCAACTCAAATTTTTCTTAACATTACAATATAATAAAGATTTAACAAATTTTAATATACAAATTATTTTTAATAGTAACCGTTACTATGAAGTTTTATAATAAGCTAAATAAGATAGAAGGGTATAAGGTTAGATGAAAAATATCTTTTATTTTAGAAAGGAAATTGATTATCTGCAAAAAACAAGGGAATTGTTTATTAATAAATATCCTAAACTTGCCCCATTTTTAGCATGTAATAGCAATGATCCAGATGTTGAACGCATTATTGAATCATTAGCAATTTTGACTGCTAAGATTAATGAAGAGCTTGATGGCAATATTCCATCTCTTGCAGAATCTCTTATTAATATCCTTATGCCAAACTATACAAACTCTTTGCCTTCATTTTGTATACAAAATTTTAACTTAAAACCAGATTCTAAAGATAATAATGTGTTTATTCCTAGACATACAAGCGTAGTATCTTCTCCTGTTCAGTCGGTTAGGTGTGAATTTAGGACAATTTATGATGTGATGTTGCATCCCTTGAAAATTTATAATGTTGATGTGGGCAGTGAGGGAAAATACACTACATTTGTGATCGACATAGAAACCACGCAAGATCATCTAACTATTGCAGATATTAACATAAAATATCTGAATTTATATCTTGGCAATGAGATTTATACGGCAAATACCCTGCTTTTATGGCTTTTACAATATGTAAAAGACATTATTATTCTCTCATACGATACACATACGAATTTTAAAATACCAACACATTGCTTACAGCCTATGGGATTTAACAGAAATGAAAGTGTATCAGATAATGATGATTTAGGCTTTAGTGCATTTATATTGTTGCAAGAATTATTTTTTATGTCAGAAAAATTTCATTTCATCCATCTTGAGGGTTTAGAAGCTTTAAAGGATGTAAAAAGTAAAAAAATGGGTATCAAATTTATTTTTAATAAGGAGCTTCCTAAAAATTGTCTACCAAGAGCAAATCAGTTTTCTCTCTTTGCAACACCAGCAATTAATTTGTTTTCTACACAGGCAGAACCAATACTTCTTGATCACTCAAGAAATACTCATCGAATATTTGTAGATAGAATGCACGAACAGGCTTATTGTGTTATACAGATTCTAAAAGTAAAAGCACATAGTAACGATACTGGCAGACGAGTTTTTAAAAATTATTATAGTTTTGAGAGATTTGAGTTTTTAAATAAAAGCAATGATTTTTATGCATTAGCTAACAAAGTCGATGCTCATGGCCAACACTATAAAGAAATTTCTTTTTATACTAAGCATCACAGAAAAGAAACTATATCTATGGATGTATTGTGCAGCAATAATGATATACCAGCACAACTTAAACTTCATGACATTAACGAAATATTAGACTATAAGAGCGTTACAACAGAAAATATTACGCTACCCACACCAATTAAACACATAGACATGGATAGTGATATGATGTGGAATCTTGTTGTTATTTTGTCTTTTAATTATCAAAATATAACAAAAAAAGAAAGTTTATTGTCTCTTTTACATATTTTTGGGTTTATATTTGATTCTCAAGATAAACATTTTTTGACAAATCTAAGTGATGCGATTATTAATATACAATCACAACCGACCTATAAAGTTCATGGCTGTATCACAAGAAGAGGTATTCTTGTTACGATATCTATGGATGAGACTAAATTTTATTGTTTAGGAGAAGTATATAAAATAGGATTGATATTTTCGCACTTATTTGCTTCTTTTGCGGCTATTAATTCCTTTTGTGAATTAAATATTATATGTGTTTTAAGCAATACAACCTTTACATATCCTGTACAATTTGGAAATAAAGAGCCTTTATGAAAACATCTACATTCTATCATACTATAAAAACATTTTTACTGACACACAAGAAACATCAAATATTTTTACGAACTGGGAAAAGTTTGGGGCATGCTTATAAAGAAATAGAGGTTATTGCACAAAATGACAATGAGACACTTTTAAAGGCAACAGATTCTGCAGATAATACAACTTCTTTAAATGATCAACATGAAAATTGCGTTGAAATTAAAGCAAATTTTTTTGGTTTATTTGGAAGTTCTTCTCCTCTACCAAACTACATACTTGACAAATTTGCAAGAAATGAAGATTCTGGTAATGGTTTTAGCTTATTTTTTGATTTTCTAAACAATCATATTCTATGGCTTCTTTACGAAAGCATGTCACTTAGAAATTATCATAGATCTTTCAATGATAACTTGAATGATAGAATTTCGCATATTTTTTTAAAAATATTGGGTTTTAATAATGTAACAAATGCAAAAGAGTATTTACCATTTTCATCTCTTATATTAAGCCAAAGACGCCCAAAACCATATATTGAAAAGATTTTGCAATATAATTTTAATCTAAACAATAGGATTTCAATTATTGAAAATATTTCGCAACAAATTCCCATCAATATAACTCAACAAAATGTGCTAGGAATAAGAAATACAATTCTTGGTAAAAATTTTTTATTGGGAAAAACGATATGTTCTCACCAAAATAAAATATTGCTTGATATTAAAGATTTACAATATCATGAAGCGTTGGCTTACTTTCCTAATCAAATACAATTTAATCGATTAAAAGAAAGTATCGCTTTCCTTACAAACAATGAATTCGCAGTTGATTTGCGCTTAAATATACAATATAGCTCTCAAATGAATTTTATACTTGGTGATCTAGCGAATGCTAAATTGGGATTTGGTTTATTATTGGGAGGGGGTCAAAAAAACTTCAGCAATTCACAATATTGCAAATATATATCGCTGCATCAATAAAAACATTTTTAATTTTTAAAGACATAAAAACTATCAACAAGAATTTTGTAGCACATGCACAAGGAAAAACACTAGCACCAACAAAGCTCGGTAGAACTAAAAAATGAATGATAAAAGAGATAAAGTTTATGATATTTATTGTATTCAAAACGAACTTAATAAACTTGAATTAAAAGCACGAACAAACATCTAATATCGGCAGAGTATTTTCGAATAAAACTTTTTAGTAAATAAAACGCAATTCAAAGCACAAAAACATAAATTTTATGTAAGATTTTTTGCCATTACTACAAAATTTTTCATATTATCATTATCTATAGATAAATGATAGAAATCTCTCATTTTTTCTAAAAATACAAAAATTCTTAAACGAATTCTTGCCTTAAGAAAACTTTTTAAATAGTTAGATTTTTTATTCCAATCATCATTTAAATTTGCAAAATGTGGATTCTTTATTTGTAATAACACAATTTCATTCATACTTAAATCACTAAATGTTTGGCATATTCGTCTGATATGTTATAAGCTTCTGTAGCTGCGTCTATCTTTTCTTTAAAAACACCCACATTGATTTCTTGAACATTATGCAACTCTACAAACACGCTATACTAACACTTAATAAACTTGCTAGAATTAATTTTTTCATTATTTCACCTCTATATTTACTACTTCTTTACACAACCTTTGATACTCATCATAATTCATATTCCATTCATCTAGGATACGCACCTCAAATAACATCTTATCTCTTCTTAAAAAACTCATTTGCATAGTTACAAGAACGTGTTAGTCTATCCCTAGCCTCTTCCATGTGAGTTAAATCCTCTTTCTTTGCACCATTGTTTAGCAGTTTTTCATATTGAAACTTCCAGACTTTATATGCACTTAAAAATGCTTGTGCTTGGACGCATAATTCACTATTGTAGCAAAAACACGTCTCTGCATGCATACTCACAAATAAAAAGCAAGACAACACAAATTTTCTCATTTTTTCACCTCCCCCTCATCAAAATTACTAAAATCTGCACCTAATTCTTTTTCTAAAAAGCCCAAATAATTAAATATAGCATCATATGCTATGACTTGCTTTGTTAGCCTTGTTAGCTTTGATGCATTATTCAAACGCCTTAATGTCTCTGTATCTAATTTAACATGTATTGAGCCATATATGCTACCTCTAGGTATATCCTTATATTTACCATTACCTCCTAAATAATCTAGAAAATCTTTGTTTTTTATATCAGATAAGCCTATTATCTTTTGTTTATTTACTGCCATGTATTTCCTTTACTAAAATTTCATTACAAAAGTCTTTAAATTCAATCAAAGCTTTATCATTACTTCTACAATAATCAAATAAACTTACTTGATTATCTGTAGCATGTTGGTATGCAACCCTTTCAAACAAAACGCTATTTAAAAGATATATATTGCTTTGTTTGCTTTTAATAATCTCTTTTAATGTTTCAATTTGTTTGATTTTTGGATTTGAATTAGCCCTATTTATAATCATATAAGCCCTTAAATCCTTATTAACACGCATAATCTTTTGTAGATAATCTATGATTGAATTAAGTATAATAATGTTAAATGCACCAACGTTTATAGGGATTACACATACATCACTGCGCTCAATCAAAAATGGATTAAAACTCATTAAGGGAAAAGAATTGAAAAATAATATTTACACTAAACACAAAGAAAAACTCGCTCAAATGTATAATATAAATCATTTAAAAGCTAAAAAAGTCAGGCAAATGTATAATATAGTCTCTCTTATTGCAAAAGAGAGAATCCAAGCAGTAAAAGATAAGGATTTAGTGAATGTATGTGAAAGATTAGGAATAGAATTGCAAAAGAATGGCAGAAACTATGTAGCAATATGTCCTTTTCATATAGAAAATAAAAGCAAGTTTCACAATTAATACACAAAAAAATCTATGGTATTGCTTTGGTTGTGGAGAGGGTGGAGATACCATAAAACTCTACATGAAAATGAAAAATGTAAATTTTGTAAAAGCTATTGATGAATTAAGCATATTAGTATAATTATAGAAAAATAGGCTATATAATATAGTTAAAATAGAATTTATTTAGCAATTATATAGTTATAGTTTAATAA
>NZ_FZMS01000082.1 GCF_900198365.1 Helicobacter bilis
ACACAACAAGAAACCGACTTTACAACAAATGGCAAAGACAATCCATGGGATATGGATAAAGCCCAAACAGATTCTAATGGCAATGTAGTAGAAAATGGTATAGGCTCTAATGATAATCATGGCAATCTCATACAAAAGCCAAGCCAACAGGATAAACAAGAAGAATGCAAGAAAGATGGTTATTGTGGATTCGGTAAAGATGAAAACGCTACTGAAGCAGACAGGGGTTATGACTACGCACAGCAAAAGATGAAAAATAGCTTTTCTCTCACTTATAAAGGTGGTAGCATAGATGGTAAGTATATTGATATAGAAAAAGTGGTAAATGATACAACAATAGGCTTTAAAATCAATAAAGTAGATATTAATAACTTTATAGAAGGCAATACAGAAAAGCCTTTATGTAATGCAGAATCTAGCACATTTGATTGCGCTTTATATATGGAAGCAGGTGGGAATAACTCATGGATAAATGCTATTAAAAAAGAGAGTGCAAATAGCTATGAGATTCTAAAAAATCTATTCTATGATGATAAATCTTCACTTGTGTTTTTAATAAACCTAGACCAAACTCTAGCTGCTTCAAGAAACTTAGATTATTTCCTAGAAGTAGGCAGGACACTAGATACAGCAATAGATCATGTCTCAAACCTAGAGAATAAAGCATCAACACTTCATACACTCACACTATCAATGGAGAGTGCAAGGCTAAATCGCCTAGCAAGAGTAGCCAGCATTCATGGTAGTGCAAGTAGCTATATAGCTATGCAGAACTATCAAAAGAATTTAGAAGCAGCATTGAGGGAAGCAGAGAAGCTAAAACTAGCAAGTCTAGATTCTAATACAAACACAAGACTAGCAGCTATTAATGATATAGTAAGTGGCAATGCAAATAGTAATGCCGTATATAGAAGCAGTGTAGCTACTCTAGCAAGTAACTCAAATTCTAGTAGGGCAACAGATATACAAACGGACACAGGGCATGGGGTGCAAAATAATATACAATATGCTATGCAAAACACACAAAATGCAAACAATGGAGTAACAGATATACAAAGTGATGTTGCAACTGATAACAACTCAAATGAAGTATGGTTTGATACCCTAGCAGATTTAATTATGAGATTTAATAATAGAGAAGAATATCCAAATCATGCTTGGGTTAATATGCTAGGTAATCTTAACTTCTCAAAAACTGGCACAGCACAGCTTTATGGATTTAATGCAGGATATGATTATTTTGTAGATAAACTCCAAACTGCATTTGGTGCATATGGTGGTTATGGCTATGGCACATTCAATGGAAATAATAATGGTTTTACTTCAAACAATTCAAATAATGTGTTTGCTGGAATCTATACAAGAACTTTCATTGAAAACCATGAAATAGATGCAACGCTTAACACTGCCTTTAGCTTTACAAATGAGAGACAAGGCTCTCCAATTAAGGATATGGATTTACTTGCTCTCTTTGGTGATGAGTATAGCTATACACTCTCTAATATAGATTTAAATGCAACTTATGGTTATGCCTTTTTAATGAAAAAGGGTTATATAGTAAAACCTTTTGCAGGATTATCTTATTATGTATTAGGCTCAACTAATTTTAAAAGAGATGATAATACGAAACCTATATTTGCTATGAATACAGATGATAATATAAGACAAACTATAAGTGTAAATATAGGCATAGATGGTCGTAAATACTTTGCAAATCAAAGCTATATCTTTATAGTCGCTCAATTAAAACAAGATGCAATCATCTTGCAAAATAATGTAGATTCTAGTGGGACTACAACTACAAGTATAGGCAGTGGAAATGATTCAGCAAATACTTTTACAATGAAATATAAAACTCAAGGTTATAGGTCTTATGTATTCCTTACAGGTGGTGGAGAATATAGCTTTGGTAGATGGTATTTAAATGGAAGTTTGAGCTTACAAAGCAGTGTATTTGATAAAAACTTTGGCTTAGGATTTAATATTGGTGGTAGGGTGGTGTTTTAGGGGATA
>NZ_FZMS01000096.1 GCF_900198365.1 Helicobacter bilis
TTCTAATGGAAGGATAGATTATAAGGCGTTAATGGATAAGGCAGAAGCCCTGCCACAAGCATTAAATTTGAAAGGATTTAAAGATATGATTTTTAACAATGATAAAACAAAGCGGCTAGATTCTAAAAATGCAGTCGTGCAAACACCAGCAGGGGAAGTAAAAGTCAATGTTTTAAGGGCATTTAATCACTACTTTAAACGGGGACGACAAGGAAACAAAAAAAAATAGACAAGCAATTAATGCTACCTTTATGCCGACTTTATTGCAGCCAAAGTTTGTAACAAAAGATAAAGCAAAACACTTTATTATTACAAGCCTTTTATAAGCAAGGACAAGGAATATCATATTACAAGTATAGCAGTAAAAACAGATGGGACACTAGAATATGCAACAAGCTATAATGCCACTAAAAATAGATTAAATCAAATGATAAAACATAATGAGCTGGTGTATATGGAGAATGGTTTGTCTTAGCAGGAAATCCGCAACCTATAATGCGTGAGTAGGTGAAGCCTACTGCCCAGCCGCAAGAGCCTAGACAGATTTTTTTAATGTTAAGCCACGAGACAAACCATGCGACATTATACCACAAAAAAAGATTTAAAATGATACAAACAAAAAATCTCACTCTAAAGAAATTCCAAGAGAATTTTGACTTTCAGAATCTTAGTTTTTTATAGAAGCTAAGATGAAAGATAGCTAAATTATAAAGATGCATTAGATAGTTTTGTAAAGTATATGCCAAATGCTCTCATACCGCAGATTTTACAAGATTTAAGCAAGAAAAAGATGGAGTAAAAGCAAGTTGTGGTAATAGACTAATTCCCTATACACAAATAAAGGAAGTTAACGATTTTATCAATAAAAGCTGTGAATGTATTCATATAGACGGAGAAGAACCTTATAATGAGCAGCGCACAAAAGAACTCGAAAAAATATGGCACAAGGCTGCAATGATATTCCTAGAATGCGTTTGATTCTGCAGAAAAAGTACAAATACGAGATAAATATATCAAAACTTTTACAAAGGGAGTGGCAAAATTATAAGAAAGCATTTGGTGAGTAGAATTGTTTATGCTCAACAATTTTCAAATAAACAATACCATAATGTCTCGTCTTATAAAAGATTTTAAAGAATATAAGCAATATGAGCTGGGTTTTAATAAAATTATTTATTTCTAATCTTCAAATAAAAGTAGGCAAAGAATACAAACTCTCATCATAATTTAATCAAATTTATCTTAAATGAAATAACCCTCTAACATAAAAGATAGTGAAGAAATCTATATACAAGCACATAAAACTATATAGGATCTATTAACAGCAATCTCTCTCAGGCTATACAAAATAAGAAAGATACAAACTTAAAACTAAACTATTGCCCTCTAAATTACCCCGATAATCCACCTGAATGTTTGAGCATCTAGTTTTCTAAACACACAAACACCATCTTAAAAACATTCTAAGCTATAATACAAAAATTAGATTCCAATAAGGCATAAACATGATTGAAATATTAAATGCGTATAGAAACCCGATATTTGGCATACTTGCGTTGCTATTTATGGTAGCATTTGTATTTTTTTTAGATTCTTTAAAGCGGACTAGAGCACATAAGCGAAAGCAAGATCTAATCGATAATTTAGGTAAGCAGTTTGATAGTATCGGTTTGCAACACAATATCGATGAGTTTATCGCTCATGCTAAAAATGCTACACAAACACTCATATTAATCGCACAAACCTATGCAAAAGCAGGGGATTATGAACAAGCTATTGCTATTTATAAAACCTTGAGTGAAAAGCCACTTGAGATGCACGAAAAGCTAGAGATTCTAGAGTTACTCGGTGATAGTTATTATAGGGCTGGTTTTTTAGAGAGAAGTAAAAATATCTTTTTGGAAATTTTGCGTTATTATCCGCATAATATCCGCATTCTTGAATACTATATGCGAACTTGTGAGAATCTAAAACATTATGATGAAGCCATAGAAGCATTAAATAGCTTAGAAGAAATTGTGAGTGCAAATGCTGATTCTAAATCCTCCATGAAAAAAATATGGCATACTAAAAATTATCTAAAAGTTATGCAGCTATGCAGTAGTCATCATATTTCTCTAGCAGACCAGCAAGAAAAACTACTCATGTTTTATGAAAAAGACCCTACGCTAAGAAATATTATCCTGCGGCATTTTCGGCTTTATAATGTTGGGCTGTTTTGGCAAAAGATTCTATTATTACAAGATATTATGCCCTATATTGATATTTTATGGCATTTTCAAAAACATGAAGTGCCTTTTGATTTTATTGCGAATAGAAGCGACTTAATGGCAATTTATCATGCCAAGGGCTTTGTGAGTGGATACCAAAAGAGTGAAGATTTTACGCTTGAAGTATTGCAGCTTTTATTATTATATTCACATATAAAGGCAGATATTAGCTTTACTTATAGTTGCAATTCATGCAATACGCAAACACCTTTCTACACCTATCGCTGCAGTGCTTGTGCAGAAATCGCTACAATAAAGCCCATCGCTCTTCCCACGCAAACATCCCCCCCCCCCACAATTTACCAACAGAAGGGATCACTTTCTCTTGTGCCTTATTTACCCAAATCGCTTCTTGTACATTCTATA
>NZ_FZMS01000065.1 GCF_900198365.1 Helicobacter bilis
TTTTTTGGCTTTATCTTGTCCCTCTCTTATTGCTAACATATGTTTTTGCAAAGATTCTATAAATTTATTCTCTCTTTTGCTATATAATCCCTCTGTGCTACCATCTGACATTAATACAAAAGCATTAATATCTTTTTCTTTTATATTTCCTTTTATAATCTTTAATGCTCTTTCTGCATATTTTGTAGTTACAAAATATGTTTCATTTGCATACTCTCCATTATCTGGATTTGAGATACATTTAAGTTCATCTCCATAAAGCCCACCAATAGCCCCATCACCTAAATGCCCTATAAGACATTGCTCTCCCTTAATCGCTGCAAAAAGCAAGGTAGAGGCTAGGTCTTTTGGTGTGCAAACGCTATGAGTAATCTCTTTTTTTATATTTTCTAAAAGAGATTCTAGATTTATTTCTATCTTTTTCTCCATATCCCTATTTTGCATGTTTATTTTATTTGCTATAAAATCCAAACATGTCCTTCTTGTATTCTCTAGTGAATCTAGCACATTTTGTAGCTCATTTATTTTAATACTATCTATATCACTCTCTTTATAGAATCTCTCTTTAGAGTATTTTTTAATTTTCTCTATTTGTTCTTTTATCTCATCTTTTTTACTATTAAAAGCATTTTTAGCTCTGCTTAACTCTTGTTTTAAGTCATCATGCTCTTTTATGTGTGATTGTAGTTTGCTTTTTTCACTCTCTTTATCTTTTATTGCTTTTTCTAGTAAATCTTGTTCTCTTTGTGCGGCTGCTTCATAGCATTGCATGAAGTTTTTAATGATAAGTTTAAACTCTTTCTTTGTTTTTAAAATATGATTATGCAGTTCCCCATGCTGTATCTCTAGCTCATCTTTTTGCTTTTTTGATTTCTCTTGCAGCTCTTTTGCGTGTTTATTTATATCTTTATATACTTGTTTTAATGTTTTAAGTATATCTTGTCCTATTTTCTCTAAGTCTTTTATAATGTTTGCAATCTTTTCTTGCTTGTCTGCTTTTATATCATTCATACTAGATTCTATTTTGCTTAATAATCCTTTTAAGATTCTATTTTCTTGTGATGTAGAATCTTGCATGTATTTACTGCAAGATTCTATATCTTTAATACCACTTAATTCATCTTCTTTAAATAAACTTTTAACCAAATTAAACAATTTCTTAAGGAATTTTCTATGCTGTTTCTTTAGGATTTTAATATAAAAAATTCTTAAATTATTTATCCTTTCTTTATATTCCTGCCAATACTCTTCTATATCAGTTTGCAAATCTTTACGATAAGAATCATGTTCTCTTCTGCTTTTATCTTTACGATTATGCAATTCTCTTATATCCGTATCCAATGAAGCTATTTTGCGTTCTAATTCTGCCTTATAAGTAAAGTCAATATTACAACGCACACCATTAAGATCGTTTAGACCTTTTTCCAATAGTCTCTGAATCTCCTTATACGCCCCATCTTTTAGCTCATTTATTCTAGTTTCACTCTCTTTTATAAGCTCATTATTAATGGATTCTAGAATCTCTTTTGCTACTACACTAGACTCAGATTCTGTATAATATCTACCGAAGTTATCTCTCATAAGATTTGCCACAACCCTGCTTGTTCTCTCTGCTCCATAGTGAGACAGCCTTGCACTTCCAGCACCATCACATAGTGTTATAATGCCAATATCAGAATCTATAAGGCTATATGCCCTATCTTGACATGGTGTCTTTGAGCCCACATGACTTCGCCCTTGTGTTTCATAGCAAATAGAGATAAATTCCTGCATATATTCTCCTTAAAATCTATTGCAATACAATGCTCTTATAGTGTTCCCCAACCACTTGTATCAGGCAATTTAATTTCTTCGCCCGGCTTTGAATGCGAAGTGATCGCTACACTTTGTGATAACCATTGAAAAAACTCTGGGAAATTTAATCCTTTTAGCATTATGGGTGCTCGTTTTGGCGAAAAATGCTTTAATACTTCCAAATTGCATCCATCTACACCAATTGCAAACACGGTAAGCTTTTTGTTGTTAGCCAAATCGCTTGCCCTTTGTGCAGCATTTGTATAATTATCTGTTGGTGCTCCATCTGTGATTAAAACAAGCCAAGGTTGAAAATATTCAACACCATTGTCTTGATATTCCTTTTTTCTACCTTCCAATAAATCCAAAGCCATAGTTACAGCACTTCCCATAGGTGTATCTCCACCTGAAGAAAAGCTAGGCGGCATATCTTCTGCTATACTTTGAAAATCTTGCCTACATTCTACACCATTATATCCAAATGTAACGATACATACATCAGCGGATTGTTTTGCCACAACATCATTATTGATTGCTTCATAAAATAGCTTAACACCCTCATTTAACTGCATAATGGGACTGCCACCCATAGAGCTACTTGTATCAAGGCATAGACACACAGGCACTCTTTTTGTGGGATTATCTGCCAACTCATTATCGATTTCTTCATGTAAATCACTCATACTAACTCCTAAATTAAAATATTGCGGCTTAAACCGCTAAAATTTGGATTCAATAAATTTTAATTCACTTAAATATAACAAACAATTCCCTATCAATAAATCCAAAGTTTAGCACTTTAAGCAATACAGGCAATTATAAACTCTTGTAAAATTTTTCAAAATGTTTCAACCATATCTCTGGTTTTAAAATACTTTTTTCATCTGCATATTTGCCACCTTTTTGAAAAGTTTGATAAAAACACTCCTGCAATGTCTAGTCTAGCTTTTCCCAATACTCTTGCCCTTTATTTGGGGCTTTCCCACTATTGCCACCGACAATGTATGGGAATCTCATCTCTTTTTGAGATTTATCCCTATCACTACCCTTGCAATCATAGGGGTATCTACCTACATGTGCGAGTAGAAATAGAAATACTGCAATCGCATAATATTCATCTGCTAAATTTCGCATAAATTTATTCATATTTTTACCCCTATGGGCTGGATGTAAAAATGCCTCTGTTATTACCGGGCAGGGAAATTTATCTATTTGAAAGCTATCGCAATCTATAAGTGAAATATTATTATCTGTATCAAAAAGCACATTATTGGGATTAATATCTCCAATGATAATGTCTTTTTCATGTAGCTTTATATTGAGTTTTAAAAACTTGATACACATTTCAATCAAATCTTTATAGTTGCAGTTTGGGTAATGCTTATTTCTCTCCTTGCTACCACCTAAAATATATTGTATTGGCTTACCTTTTGCCCTATTCATTAAAAACCCAATCCACTCATTATTGTTATTATATAGCGTTTTTAGTGGTAGATATATATGTTGCTTGGAATATTCATCAAGCTTTACTTCTTCAAATTTTTTTTAGTTTTTGTTGTG
>NZ_FZMS01000028.1 GCF_900198365.1 Helicobacter bilis
GCATTTTTTACTATTACATCACCATTGTTTGCAGTCAATGAGATTTGCCCATTTGACCCAGCTATACCATCCTCATTAAAAGTAACCTTATCAACCCTTATATTTCCATTCTCATTGACAACTGCAGAGGTCTCTCCACCAGCAGCATTATAGTGCTTTATCTCACCGATATTTAAACCCCTTGTATCTCCTTTGAGTGTAAGTGTGTAACTTGAGCCAGAGTTAAGATTCCCAGTGGTTGAATTTACCAGTAAATTTATCTTTACATCTTTTCTATTGTCGGAATTTTCCATTTTAATATCAAGATTTGCTTGATTCCACCTTACCATAACAGTGCCTAATTCAAGATTCTGAGCCTTTATAGTATTTGCAGTGTATTCATTTTCTACATAACCATCCTGTCCAGCTACTACAAGATTTTTGATTATAGAATCTTTAACCTTCGACAAATCAAGCACAGCAAAAGCTGAGGTGTAAAATACACCGGTAGCACCTTCAGGTGTATAACCTAGCGTAATTTTGCCATTTGAGATAAATCTATTGCCTGTTAATGTAAGGCTAGAAGAACCTTTATCGTATCCTGATGTGGTGCCACGCATGATTCTAATATCAGCATTTGAGACAATATCACCACTTGCATTAAATGTAACTCTTGCTCCACCACCACGATATATAGAACCACCCATATAGTGTCCACCAATCTCTATTGTCCCGCCTAGATAGAGATTCTTTATACCCTCAACTTTAAATTCGGTAAAATGCTTTCTAGTAGAGCCACTATAAGCCCCTATGTATGTTGTAGCACCAACACCGGTTACATTTTTATTATTATCAACACCACTACCACCGAAGACAAAATCACCTCCCCCAAGCTTTATGGTAAGTTTATTTTGTTGCGGGTAATCACTATTCATAGAATAATTTAATCCCCATATAGCAAAATCCTGATTTATTGCACTACTTTTATCGATGATAATATCTTGTGCCTGATTGCAAGTTCCCCAGAATGATTTCCCACTACAATTGTAAAAGTAACCACCATTAACACCATTTGCCTGTTCAATCTTACCATTCGATTGATCTTTAATATTTATATCTTGAAAGTTTTGTGCGTTTAGCGTGTAGTTCATGCTGAGCAAAATCCCACTTAGCATATATGCTTTTACTCTCATAGCTTACCCCTTTTACTCGCTCTTTTGTAGAATCAAATATTTGCAATAGCAAATAAAATACTGCATGATTCTACAAAAAAAAAAAAACAAATTCAAGTAAATTCTATAAAAAGTAAGTAAAAGTTACAAATTTTATAGAATCTGTGTGGATTTTGTATATATTTTACACTTTTTTGATATGTTGCAGTGATTTGATGGATTGCGTTGTGTGGTTTCTGGAATCTTGTCATGTTGAGACGCAGTCGAAACATCTTTAAAGTTTAGATTCTATAAGAGATATTTCGACTTCGTCTCAATATAACAAAAACGCAATTTTATATTAGATTTTTCGCTGTCGCTCAAAATGACAAGTATGGAATCAAATCTAGTAGCACATACAAATTAGCTATAAAACTAGATTGAATTGCATATACACTCTATTAGAATTTTATAGAATTTTAAAGTTATTAATGTAGTCAAGCAACATGGAGAGTGTAATCAAAAATCTAAAAGATTTAGAATCTAGCTTAAAGTAGCTCTAAATCTTAATGGTTTTAAGGCTAGCTGGTAGAGAAATAGCTAAAAATGTATTACAACTTTGCCTCTTCTCTTCTTTGTAGTAGCTCCCATCTAGCATCAACATCTTTTTGAAATTGCTCGATGATATGCTCATTTTCTGGTTTAAATAAATGTTTGAATCTGCCTTGTGCGGCTAGATAGTCCCTAACTGGAATGACATTTTTAGGGCGGTAAGTGATACGCAACTCATGCCCATCAATGATTTCATACAATGGGAATACAAGGCTATCTACGGCTAAATCACTCATTTCAACGGTGTGATTTGAGTTAAATTTCCATTCAGTCGTGCAAGCACTCATAGCATTGATAAAAGTAGGTCCTTCTGTGTCAATCGCCTTTTTTATCTTAGCATTCATATCTTTCCATTTATTTGGTGCAACTTGTGCGACATAGGGGCTTCCATGTGCTGCCATAATGCTTAGCAAGTCTTTTTTCTTTTGTTTTTTACCATAGCTTACTTTTCCTGCTGGTGTTGTGGAGGTGCTAGCCCCAAGTGGTGTAGAACCGCTTCTTTGCCCACCTGTATTGGCATACACTTCATTATCAAGGCAGATATATGTAAAATCATGCCCTCTTTCAAAACAGCCACTAATCCATTGGAATCCAATATCATAGGTCGCACCATCACCACCAAATGCTACAAATTTAGGCTTTTGCCCTTTGTATTTGCCTTTTCTCTCAAGGGCTTTATACATAGCTTCAGCACCACAAATCGCAGTCGAGCCGTTTTCAAAACCGATATGAATCCATGGCACATTCCATGAAGTATGCGGATATACTGCTGTTGAAACTTCTAAACACCCTGTAGAATTTCCAAGAGCTATTGGACCATCAACTGCATTTAAAACCTCCCGCACAATCATACCATGCGCACAACCCGGACACAATAAATGCGCACCTTCAAATCTTTCAGCACTTTTGCTAAATTGTTTTAGATTTTTTATCTCTTTTGTCATTATCTTTCCTTTTTAATGTAACTTTTCAAAGTTAAGAATCTTAATTAAAACCCATTTCTTTACCACGCAAACAAATCCACTGCTGTGCGTTATGCGTAAGTTTTCCTGCCTTGACATTGTCTGCAAGTTCGCTATAAATCTTTCTAATATCTTTTTGTGTTAAGTCTCTCTCGCCTAAACCATACACATAGTTAGAAAGTATAGGACGATTATTTGTAGCGGCTTGATAGATAGCTGCACTCACTTCATTAAACATAGCACCCATAGCCCCTGCTGGTGAAGACTTATCCATGATAGCAACTGCTTTTGCGTTTTTCAATGCCTCGCCTACTTGCTTATAAGGGAATGGGCGTAATACATGGATAGTTACAACTCCAGCTTTTATGCCTTGCTCTCTCATAGCCTTTGCTGCAACGCGTGCAGATTCTGCGGTTGTGCCGATGGCAAAGATTGCTACTTCTGCATCGTCCATATCATAACTCATTACAGGCTTGTATGCTCGACCGGTCTTTTCTTTAAACTCATTAAATACGCGTTCAATAACAGGCATAGAATCCATGATTGCTGCATGTAGTTGTGCCTTATGCTCATAATGCCAATCTTCTTCTGCTTGCACACCATAAGTAACAGGTTTGCTAAAATCAAGCAATGCGTTTTTTACCTTATAATCACCGATAAATTTATATGCTTCTTCATCGCTTAAAGGACGCACATTTTGCGCTGTGTGTGAGCTTAGGAAGCCATCTTGATTCACTATTGTAGGCACTCTTACATCATAGTCTTCTGCGATTTTAAACGCCATAAGGTTAAAGTCATAAGCTTCTTGTGGATTACAAGTGCAAAGCTGAATCCACCCTGCATCACGGCATAGATACATATCTGAATGATCGCCATGTATATTTAGCGGTGCTGCTAATGCACGATTAACTAGATTTAATACAATAGGTAGTCTCATACCACTTGCTTGATATAATACCTCAACCATTAACGCCAAGCCTTGTGAGCTTGTAGCAGTAGCCACTCTACCACCTGCTGCTGCTGCACCTACGCAACCACTCATTGCCGCATGTTCAGATTCTACAAGCACAAACTCGCCATCAATATAGCCATTACCAACAAATGTGCCATAATCTTGCACGATAGGTGTTGATGGTGTGATAGGATATGCTGCCATTACATCAATTTGTGCTTGTCGCAGGGCATGACTAGCGGCGACATTGCCATCCCATACCTCAACTTCTTGTAAATCATATACTTTTGCCATTGCTTAACTCCTTATGCCTTTTTCTCTTTCTTCTCTTTTGCTGGCCATTGACTAATCGCATCTTCTTTTGTAACAAAATCTTGAAACATAATTAAAGATTTAGGATTTGTAGGACACACATCAGCGCACACACCACAACCTTTACAATGCTTGTAATCTACACCAGTCATCTTTTCATCTCTTACTAAAATAGAGCTATCGGGGCAATACACCCAGCAAAAATAGCAGTTAATGCAATGCTCTACATTATGCACGGGCTTTTCTGTCCGCCAATGTGCTACACTTAGTGTGTAAGAGCTATTATCTGTATATTTTCTCTCCTCTTGATGTAGGTCAAGGCTTTTTTCACCTTCTGTTTCAAGTGGAAATACAACTGCACCGGGTAATAAGTCATTCCAACCTTTATTAGCATTTTGCATAATCTATCCTTTCATACTTTATTAATGCACTTCATCATACGCACGCTGTATTGCCACCATATTTGCATCAATAATTTTTTGTGGCAATTTTTTTCCCAACACTTTTTTAAACGCCTCTTTAAACTCTTCAATAGGTAAAAGACCAGATTCTTTAATGAAAGCACCAAGCATAGGCGCATTTGGGATAGGCTTACCCAATGCCTCTAAAGAAATCTTAATGCAATCCACTATGTAAAACTCTCGATCCTTTAACTCCGGCTTTTTCTCTTGCAACTCTTCTTTACTTAAATGGGTTGTGATAATATATTTTGTTGTAGGCTTTTCATTCTCAAAAATATCTGCGATAAAAGTAAGACCGGGATCAATCACTAATACATAATCTGGCTCCATGTATTTCTCATGATTAAGGATAGGGGTATCATCAAACCTATCAAATGCCGCCATTGTAGCACCGCGTTTTGCAGAACCATAAGTCGCAAATGCTTGCACCTCTTTGCCTGTCCCAGCGATTACATCTGCTAGCCCTTTGGCACCTGTTACAGCACCCTGACCAGCTCTACTATGCCATCTGATTTCTAACATTATCTTCTCCTTGTTGGGTTATCGTTTCAAATGGAAACACAAACATTCTCTTTAAACATTATCCTGTATTGCGAATGAAGCATAATAAATACTCTAAAAAAAAGACTATGTTGTTAGCTTATGCTGCTGTGTGTAAAGAGCTTGTTATATCTTAATTGTAACAAATATTTTGTAAATTCTTTGGATTTTCATTTTGCTTACACGATACATACGGCTTTGCATGTGTTAAAAAGAAACATACTTTAAGAAACTCTTTTACTTTCAATAACACTTTTATTACTTTTTGTTGCACATTGTAGCTAGAAATGTGATTCTATATTTGCATTAAGTAATGTTGTATTTCTGTGGTTATAATTTTCCCTTATTGAATCTATGTGTAATACTTTAAGGACAATAATATGAAAATGATCTCTTGGAATGTGAATGGTTTGCGTGCATGTATGACAAAGGGATTTATGGACTTTTTTAACACAATCGATGCTGATGTATTTTGTATCCAAGAATCTAAAATGCACAGAAGTCAAAGTGATTTTGTATTTGATGGATATTATCAGTTTTGGAATGAAGCGGAAAAAAAGGGATACTCTGGCACAATCATTCTTAGCAAAACAGAGCCTTTAAGTGTGTGTAATGATATGGGGATAGCACACCATGATAAAGAGGGGCGTATTATTGTGGCAGAATATGCAACCTTTTTTCTTGTAAATGTTTATACACCAAATTCCAAACGAGAGCTAGAAAGGCTTGCATACAGACAGGAATGGGAAGATGACTTTCGTGCTTTTTTAAAGGGATTAGAGCAGTATAAGCCTGTGATTGTATGTGGTGATTTGAATGTAGCACACAAAGAAATAGATTTAAAAAATCCAAAGACAAATCGCAGAAATGCGGGTTTTACCGATGAAGAGCGAGAAAAAATGAGTGTGCTTTTGGATAGTGGCTTTATTGATTCTTATCGTTATTTTTACCCGGATAAAGAGCATGCTTATACGTGGTGGAGTTACATGGGAAAGGCAAGACAAAATAACACAGGTTGGAGAATTGATTACTTTTTACTCTCAAGATGCCTTGTCAAGAATCTTAAAGAAGCACATATTTACCCCGAGATAATGGGGAGTGATCACTGCCCTGTTGGCATTGTGATTGATGAGAATGCGGTTGTGTAATATGCAAATATTATCGCTTAGGCAGATAGCCGTATTTCAATTACCCATATGGTTGTTTAAAGTTAAAATAAATTAATGGCTTGGAATCTTTTGCTATCTGGAAATGTATGTAAGCAAAATGATTAAACTCTAAACAAAGTCATATTCTTATAAACCTTAAACTATGATTTTGCTTATTTTTATTGTGGATATACTAGACAATGTTTAAGGTTACAAAAAGTATATGTTCTAGCGTTAATATTGCATTAAGCCTAACATGTTATAATGCCAAGTCGCTTTTATGTTCTATGATTATTCAATTTAATTACTTACAAGGAAGTTATATGCAAGAACTTATACTTGAAAAAGATGTATTAATTACTTCAAAAACGGATTTAAAAGGTAATGTGCTGTATTGCAACAAGCCATTTTTAGATTATGCAGAGTATGATGAAGAAGAAGTTTTATTTAAATCGCATAATATTGTGCGTCATGAAGACATGCCAAAGTGTGTTTTTAGGATTCTATGGGAGCATATTAAGCAGGGCAAAGAAGTCTTTGCTTTTGTGAAAAATAAGACTAAACACAATAATTTCTATTGGGTATTTGCCAACATTACACCAAACTATAATCAGCATAATCAAGTCATAGGTTACTATTCTGTGCGTAGAAAACCAAATGAAGCAGCCATAGCAGTTATTAGCAAGATTTATGAAGAGACTTTGCGGATTGAAAAAGCACAAGGGATAGATAAGGCGTATAACTTTATCCTTGAATATGCAAAAAATGCAAATCTAACCTACAATAATCTCGTGTTAAATCTTCAAAGGAATGGACATGTCGCTTAGAATCTTTTTGGTAATAGGCATATTGCTTTCTTTCATTGCAGGTTTATTAAGCTTTTTAAATGGCGGTATTGTCGTTGGGAGTATAGCGCTTCTTGCATGTGTGGCACAAGGTGTGGGCTTATTTTTTGAGACTAGACATGCACAATTTTTAGATCGCATTATTGAAGTAACAGAGCATGCAAAAGATGGTGATTTTGAAAGTCGCGTTATCCATTTGCATGGAGATTCTAAGCTTGTTACACTTGGTGGGAATCTAAATGTCTTACTGGATAATCTTGAAGCCTTTCTGCGTGAGGTAAATACTTCTGTGAGCGCATCACAAAACCATGAATTTTATAGAAGAGCTTTAGGTGAGGGCTTGAAAGGCGCATTTGTAAAAAACATAGATAGTATTAATTTTTGTTTAAATAGTATTGAGACAAATGCAAAAGAGAGTATCCAAAACTCACTTGCAAGATCACTTATGAATATGAGCCTAGATAATCAGAATCATGACTTAAATAGTATTAGCACAGATTTAACACATGAAATGAGTAAAATGCACGGCGTAAGTGATAATATCCAATCGCTTACTCAAATCGCAGATGAAAATAAAGCAAATATCACAGAAATAGCTGATAGTATAGCAAATCTCCTAACACTTATCGCCCAAAGCAATGATGCGATTAATAACTTCGCACAGCGTTCAAATGATATTGGCAATGTTATACAACTTATTATCAATATCGCAGCACAAACAAATCTCTTAGCATTAAACGCAAGTATTGAAGCCGCAAGGGCAGGAGAGCATGGCAGAGGCTTTGCAGTCGTTGCTGATGAGGTAAGAAAGCTTGCTGAAAATACACATAAAGCAACTGATGAGATTTCACTTGTTATCCAAACCATGCAACAAGAGATCGCAACCATTCAAGCAGGAAGTGAAGAAGTCTATCGTATCATCAATGACACGCAAAGCAAGATCGCTTCTTTTACTGATGTGTTTGAGAATCTTGGCAATGAAAGTGTCGCCCTGCATAGTGCATTTAATATCTTGCAAAAAAGCCTTATTATCAATGTAGCAAAAATTGAGCATATTCTGTATAAATCTAACGCGTATTTGAGCTTTAAGCTTTTTAAACCAGCACAAGATTTTAGCAAACATGCCATATCACATCTTTTTGAAGACCCAATATGTCAAAAAGTCCTTTTTAGCCTTGTAAGCAGTCAAGAAGTCGATAGAAGTCGAGATATCATTACTCAAAATGTAACCGACGCATTACAAAAGATAGACAAAGAGCTAGATAGCACAGATATTGATTATATCGTTGCGCATTTGAATGCTATGGAAGAAGCAAGCCAGCAGTTTATACAAAAGCTAGATAGTGCGATTAAGCAATCTTGAAAGTTTAGCTTCTATACATTAAATATCAAATCTTTTAAGTCTAGTTTATAAGCCTTGTATATGTTTTTCTTGGGAATCTTGCAAATTTAGATTACAAATATATACTTACGAGAACATAAACTCCACTTCCACATATTTATAGTTTCTAAGAATAAAAGACTTGCTTCAAATATTAGGTTAGATTCTAAGTAGATATTCAAAACTTATTTTTAAGAATCTCTTGTAAAAAAATATATGTTTCAATTCCGATGCGAACATCTCAAAACATATATGCAAAATAAGTGGCGATTTATTTACTTTAAATATTGGGCCTAAGTGGTTTTAGCCTCGTGCTTATGCTTACCTAGTGTAGGGGTTTAGAAAAGCTATTATAAAGCTCATATTGTATTAAAATATTAATCGCTCTTAGTGTAGCACTCATTCCTGCAGAATCATTATCTAGGGCTAGATTAATACTTATATCATCATATTTTGTAAGCAAGGCAATATGTTCTTTTGTAAAAGCAGTCCCACATATTCCAACAGAGTTTTTAAAACCCATTGTATGCAATGCCAAGACATCAAAATAACCCTCTACAATATATACGCTTTTTTCTTTTGCTATATGCTTTTTAGCCTTATCATAGCCAAATAATATCTTACTTTTATTATAGAGTTTTGTTTGTTTAGAGTTTATGTATTTAGGATTTTGCTTAGAATCTAGGCTTCTACCGCTAAAAGCTACACATTTACCATTAGCATCAAATATAGGGATAATAAGCCTTTTTGAAAACATGCTTTTATATCCATTATTACTTTCAAATAATATGCCACTTTGCAAGGCTTCTTTCTTATTTTCAGACAGATTTCTTATCTCAAAATCTTCACCCCCATAACCGATACAAAATTCTTTTATCACAGCTTCACTAATCCCACGATTTAATGCTATTTGCATAATATGTTGTTGATTACTTAGCGCATAATCTAAGAATATCTCATTATCTTGCATGAGAGAATCTAGCTTACCATTTTTATATATAAGCTTAAATCCTATAATATTAGCTATCTCTTTAATAGCTTCTATATAGTCTATCTTTTGTAATTGCATAACAAACTTTATAGCATCACCACCCACTAAACAGCCAAAGCAGTGATAAATCTGTTTTGTAGGACTTACCATAAAACTCGCAGTGTCTTCTGTATGAAAAGGACAGCACGCAGTATAATTGCTACCATTCTTTTTTAATGGCAAGTAGTGTGAGATAATATCTACTATGTTTATTTGTTCTTTGAGTTCGTCTATATTTTCTATCATTATATATCCTTTCCTAAGATTCATCTTTGATTACGCATTCATAAGATTAGCCTTTAAAATAGCTAGTCAAAATTTTAAAAACTTGCAAAATGTATAATCAAAGACGAATATTTACGCTATATACGCCACTTAGTAGTAATCCCTATATTAAACCCATTATTTCTTACTACAACCTTTTCCTTATTCTCGTAAGCATAAATATCTTGCTGCCAAGTAATCCCACTTAAAGCATCAATGCAGTTATCATCATTTGCCTTTCTATCAGGGTTATATTTTCGCAATTCGTTTTTAATCTGTTCTATGCCTACACCATTCCTTCTAAACTTTAGCCTACCTTGATTATATGCAGGTAAAAGTGTAGCTATTTTTTCATGCTTACTTAAAGACAAAGGCACTTTAAAAGTTGTTATAAGGTTACTTAGCACACTCTCATTATTATTTCTTCTCTTAAGATTAAAGGCTAGTATTTGCTTATTTAAGCTTTGCTCCAAAGTAATACCGCCTCCTTTTGGTTCAATCCTTACACTCGCATTAGGATATTTACTCATCATGCAAAAGCTTTGTTCTATAAACATTTCATTATCCCATTTACCATAGAAACAATCATAAACTACAATAAATGGATAACTATCCTTTAAGCTTATCCCAACACATACAATAGCACGATTATCGCTTCCATCTTTTGTGCTTTCAGCAGGATCAATGAATATATAGAGATTTTGTTTAGGTATATCAAAATCACTGATTAAGTTACTATCAAAATAATCCATATTAAAATATCCCCCACTTGCATTCTCTGGCTCTTGCTGATATTGTGCGTTAAAGGCATATTCTCCCATAGTCTGTCTAATTGTATATAATTGCTCTAGTGTATGTCTTTTTTCAAATAAAGCTTCACTCTCTTGTCTCTCATGCCTAAAGTTTCCAATCTCATATACCTTTTTTTCCTTATTTATAGCTTCTAAATTCACTTCCTCCCATTCATTCCTTGCCACTTCTTTTAAATATCCACATAAATCGTTTTTATGTAGTCTTTGCATGATAACTATCATTCTGCCTTGTATATTCTCATAAGTTAAAAGCCTACTTAAAAAGGATTCTGTAAAATATATAATGCTATTTTTTCTACTTGCTTCACTATAGGCTTCACTTGCTTTTAATAAATCATCAGCAATACCTATATGACAATGCTTACCTGTTATAGCCCCTCCTGTTGTAGTAGCAAATAATCCTCCGCCTTTTTCATTAAACCAATTCTCGGCTTTATCCATAATCAGTTTTTGCTTACCAAAAAGACTAGAAAAAGCATTTGATTTAAAAAATCTCTAGTTTCTACGCTTATACTTTTAGAGAGTTCATCACCATAACTTGCATATATAAATTTTAGGTTAGGATATTTGCCTAAAGCATACGGGATAAATGTCCTTGCTACCAATTCACTTTTACCATAACTTGGCGGCATTGAAATCATTAAGTTTTTAATATTGCCATTTAAAAGCTCGGTTAATATCTCGCATAAATACCCATAATGCCAATTATCTAAAAATGTATTGCCATAATAGTATGCAAACTTATATCGCATAAAATCATACAAATTTCTTTTAGCTAATTCTCGTATTAATAGCTCTTTTTCAGCTCTATTCATATCTGGCCCTTAATAGCTCACTTAATTGCAACTCTTGCTTTTTAAGTCTCTCTAACTCTTTTACATCGCATGTATTAATATATACCTTTTGTGTTTTTGTTAATGCCTTTGCATACTTGTCTTGTATCTCTTTTTCCTGCTTTTCTTTATTCTTTTTATAGGCTTGTGTAGTTAGTTTTAATATTTGTATAGATTTATTTTGTGTCTCTAGCTTAGATTCTAAGACTGCATTTTTATAGCTTTCATTCTCTAAATCTTTAATAGCTTCCACATAACGCCAAAATATAAAGCATAAAGCTACAAACAAACTAACACATATTCCTTGCATTACTTTTTGCATGTTATATCCTTATTTCCTTTTGGCTTTCTTTACTACATTTTTTGCATGCTTCATCTCTTTCTTCTTTACAACCTATCAAAAATAAAGCATATATTGCAGATAAACTTAAAGCTAATAATCTTGCTTTCATTCTTTACCCCCATTCTTACAAGCCTTAATTAAAGCCTCCATATAGACATCATGAATATTCCTTATGTGTTCTTTATGCTTACAAGATTCATATTTTTTTAAACTTGCACCACATACATACTCATACTCATATACATCATCACCCATAATGCCGCCTTTTTTACAATGTACGCATGGTCTGTGTGCGTTTTGATACATTTCGTTTATATCTTTGTATTTCTTAGCTTTCATTCTGTATCCTTTTCTTTTAATGCCTTATCTAGCTTGATTTCACATACTTGTAATGCCTTATCTACAAGTCTATTAACTCGCTTGTTAAATACTGCATATATCAAAAGCACCGATAAAATGAAAAAAACATATCTACACCAAACATTCTTTACCCCCATTCTCATAAGCCTTAATTAAAGTCTCCATATAGACATTATAAATATCATTTCCTAACTCTAAATACCTTATAACCATAGCAGAACTATCTCTGCCACCGCTTAAATTTGCAATTGTTAGCATTTATTTCCCTTTCACGCAAAATTCTAAATCTTTTTCTAAAGTCTCACTATGTTGTAAAGCCTTAGAATAATCACTCACTAAATCACCGCTTAAACTTGGTCTTGTAGGTATTTCTACATCGCACTTTATAGGTATATAAGTTTCTCTATACACGACCCTTTTATCAGCACAGCCTTTAAAAGTAGCAATGTAGAAAATACAAAACACACTGCCAAATAGCATAAATACTAGAATCCAATTATCTTTATCCATTACCTAACCTTTCTTTTGTCATGTTGAGCGTAAGCCAAACATCTGCACTTACGCAAAGTAAAGATTTTTTGACTTTATAGGCTATTAAACCCACACTTGCAAAAAGACAACGCACCAAAGCTAAAAAGGTATTTCATCACTAAAGCCAAAATCTATCTGTGTTTCTACCTGCGGATTCACAACTTTAGTGTTATTTTCCTCTGCATTGCCATTATTTGCATTTGGTGAGCCTAAAAACTCTACTTTTTCCACTGATACTACATGCTTACTTCTTTTTTCGCCGCTTTGTGTTTGCCATTGTTGATACACTAGCCTACCTTCAACACATACTTTAGAGCCCTTTACTAACCATTGCTTACATAACTCTGCACTTTTTCCATACACAGCCAAATCGATATAGCATACTTCACTATCTTTTGTGCCATCAGTCCTTACAAAATGCCTATTTACAGCCAAACTCATATTGCCTACGATACTGCCACTTGTAAGTTGCCTTATCTCTACTTCTTTTGTCAAATTACCTATTAAAATAACCTTATTCATACCAATATCTCCTTATTCTGTGTTAAAAATCCACTAAACAAATATAAATGTTCTTGTGGTAATGCCTTATACACACTATATGCTAACTCTCTAATCTCTTTTAATGCTACTTTTGCAGTCCTTAGTTCTAAAAAGTTTTGCAAACTTCTAGCATTAATACTCCATACTAACTCTGTTTTGTAGCATTCAGGTATAATGTATTTTGCTATATCATTAGCAATGCCATCTTTTACCGCTAAACGCAGACTTTCTAAGGCTTTTATACTTTGGTCTTTTACTCTTTCATTGCTTGAAAGCATGATATATTTTTCTGCTCTTTTATAGTTTTCTTCACATAGGGGAAAAAAGCTTTCTTCTTTATTGAGTTCTTTTAGCGTGTATCTTGTGCTTTTTACAGATAAACTTGCCATTCTATGCCTTGCTAACTCTTGCAAACATGCCCTACTTATGCCCCTAATATCAAAGTTATAAAATAAATGCTCTAACACGCTTTTATGCTTGTTAATATTGCCTACTCTATATATTAGATTCTCATCAAGTTTTCCTTTATCGCTTTTTGAGTGAGAATTCCAACATGTGCGTATAGCATGACTACACACATGCAAAGGTGTATAATGTAGTAATTCTACTTGCATTCTCTATCCTTTAACTCATTATTTGCATATTGAATAAGCTTTTTATGCAATTTACTGCCTTTTATATGCATTTTTAACTCTAAGTCTTTTATACCTACCTGCTTTAATAGCTCCAAATATCCTAAAAAGTCAATCACACTATCAAAATGCGGATTTTCTGTGTTATTCTCTAGCCTTGCTAACTTTACTCCAAGCATAAATAAAGCTACCATTGCACTGTTATACTCATCATTACTAAGCCCTGTAATTCTATCCATTACGCTTCTTATATTAGTTATGTAAAACTCATTCACAAAGTTAGAAACATCGCTAAAGCTTCCATAATCCTTGCCTCTCTCTTGCAACATGTCTTTTACTTGTGCCTTTGCATTACTCATTAATATTTTAAATTCTCTTTCTTTCATAAACAATAATTCCTTTCTCTTTGATATGCCATAGCTTCAAAATATGCAATATACTCTCTTGCATCTTGTGTGCTTATTTCTCGTTTCACAAGCCCAAAAAAGCGATTTTCAAGTTGTTGCATTTCTCTGCATTGTGTAGTTACAGCAAATTCGTTATACCATTCACTAGGGCTTTTTATGCTATAACCATATTTTTCACATTGTAAATAATGCTTTCTGTAATATTTCCTTGCAAAATTTATCATATTCATATAATACGCGCTTTCATCATAAGAAAACATCTCTGCGATACTCTTAACAAACTCGGTTAAAGCTACTTGTCTATCCTCACGCTTTTTTATATAATGTTCCCTATGTTCCCTTTTTTGCTTTACCCCTGCTTTTCTAGCTAAAAATCCTTTATGCCATTTGCTAGGGGAGTCATTACTAATTATTTCTTTATTTGCCTTTATTCTTAAACGCATATAAGCACTATATGCAAATTTATGCTTAGAATTAAGATTTTTATAATATTCTAACTCGCTGGAATCAAACTCTATGCTAACAAGCTTTCCTATTTCATCATTAATACTTAAGCCTTTTTTCTTGCGTGCTAACCATTCGCTAGGACTCTCTTTTTTTGCCTTTACCCTGATATAGTCTGTAGAATATGATCCCTTAGCTTTATTACAAAAACTTTTATACACATTAAGTTCATCAGCTCCAAACTCTTTGTATATTAAGGCCTGAAATGTCGTTTTAATATCTTGTCTCATTGCTATTTCCTTTTATACTACTTGAAAATACGCCACCAATGATATTCCCATTTAATCCATTCTATAAACTCTTTAATCTTTTTCATACTCTGTCCTTTCAACTTAGATTAATGGCAGATTAATAGTATTTTCTACTATTAACTCTTGTGATACTTCAGGCAAAACCATCTGTGTTTGCTTTCTCTCTTTCTTTGCATAATCTTCATATTCCACAATATCATTACTATGGAATGTTTGATTGGTTACATCAAAACTCACATTAAACTTTGCATGTTTTCCTGTTTGCTTATTCTTTTGGATAATAACGCTTCTTGTATATGGGTCAAAAGGTGCGTCATTATCTTTACTTTTATTGTGTTCTATGCGTATCATAATACTTGCTTCATGTCCTCCTTTCTTGCTACCACTAGGGCTTTTTGTATCATTCTTGCTCGTTTGCACGATTAAGAATATTACAATCCCATATTTGTTGCAAAGGTTATTTAAAATCTTAAATTTCTTACTCTCACTCTCTTCTACATTTAAGCTTTGTTCTACATTTAAACGCATTTGAGAATCAATGACAAAAAACTTCACTCCACAACTTGCTAAAAACAAAATATTTGCCGCAGTATCATCTACATTCATGCCCTCATCGATAATATAGATATTATTCTGTATAGCTTCCAATTCATGCGGCTTTAGCTCGTTTGACATCAGCATTCTTTGCAAAATCTTATTTTCATCAATAGCATATTTATCAGCAGGAAACTCAAAACAAAAATACGCACATTGCTCCACTTTTGCTAAGTTTCTTATAATCTGCAAACAAAGGCTAGTTTTACCAGCTTCATATTCACCACTAATAAGCACTAATTTATGTAACTCAATCCCGCCATGCAAAACAATATCTAAGAAATTAACACCCAATTCATACTGCTTAAACTTAATATCATTATCTTGTATATATTGCAATCTCTGCTTTAAAGTCATATATTTAGTCGCAGTCTTTGGCATGAAATCATTAAAGATACTCATCAAATCTACATATCTTTTGCCACTGACTTTTTGCAACTCTTCCATAAGCTCCATTCTACGCACAATGTTATAGTCATCAAGCAATATGTTATAGTATTGTTGTATATGCTTTGTTGGAATCTGTTCTAATAACGCTAAGATAATCTCTTGTTTCTCTATCTTTTGTGCTATATAATCCATTTCAATATGCACTTTATTAATAAAAGCTTCCCATAAGCATTCATATACAATTTGTGCTTCATCACTAAAAAATTCTTTTTTCAGTGTTTGAAAAAATAGCGGTAATTCTTCACTATACTGAATCACACTTCGTAATACTAAACTTTCAACATTTTTCATCTACACACCCACTCTAAACTATCTAACATCTTTTTCTTATGAGTTGGCGACATATCTAAGCTTTCAATACTTAATGCTAAATATTGTGTATGTATAATCTTGTAAAACTTCTTATATTCCATCGTTTCAGCCTTATAAAATAATATATCAACAGCAGCCCTTACTACCATGCTTTGCTTATAACTATTCTCTTTTGCAAGTCTCTCTATCTTTGTCAATGCTTTTTTACTTAAAGTAAATCTACCATCTCTACCGATTTGACTTCTTTTAGAATAGTGTTTGCTCTTTTTTAGCCTCTTGTGTGAAGCAATCAATGCCATCTGTACTACTTCTTGAAATGACTGCCTTTTGTAACTCTTTCTCATCTAATAATCCTATTGCAATCTCTACTAAAACACTTTTTGAAAAACCTAACCTTCTTTGCATTTTGCCTAACTTATAGTAAGTATCATAATGCACGAAATAACAAGGACTTACAGACTTATTTTTCATTATGCTACCTCCTGTTTTTCTAAGTCTTCAAAGGCTCTGTTAAACTCCTGCCCTCTCTCTTTATCTTGCTTGATGTATTTCACATAATATTGCAGTGTTGTGCTTAAGTCTTTATGTCCTAACTGCTTAGATACCCAGTGCATATCCTCGCCGCTTTGCAGCATAAGACTTGCAAATGTGTGTCTTGTTGAATACAGCGTGTTATTTTGTATATCTAGCTTTTTTAATAGCTTTTTAAAGTTATATGCAATGCTTTTTTCATTCACAAAACCTTTTTTACTATCAAGGAATATATAACCGCTTTTATCTTTTAATACACTTGTTAGATATTGTTTTAGCGTAGTAGTTATCTCTACATATCTTGCCGCATTTGTTTTAGTCGTGCATAGCTTATTATGGCTTACTGACTTATTTACATAGATATTGCCTAGTGATAAATCTATATCTTTCACATTTAAGGCTAATATCTCGTTTGGTCGCATGCCTGTAAAAAATGCTATAAACAAATATAATTGCAACAAAGCATTATCACATTTGCTTAATATTTGTTTCATTTCCTGCATACTAAAAGGTTTATTTCTATCTTCTTTTATTACTCTTTGTGTGCTACATTTTAAATGTAAAAATGGATTAGCAGACACTAAACCATCAATCACTGCATGTGTGAATATAAGCTTTAAAAGGTTTAATACAAGGCTTTTATTTGTAGCGGTATATCATTAAAGTTTGAAAATATCTCTCTAGCATTCTTTGGCTTAATCTCTGCTATTTCTAAATAGCCTATGCGTGAAACAATGTATTTTTTAAATACATTTAAATAGCGAATGTAAGTATTCTCTTTTCTGTGCTCACAATGTGCCTCTAATATCTCTCTGCCATAAGTAGCAATATCTAAGCCTATAGTATTATTTTGCTCTACTTCTAGCTCATGCTTCTGTATTAATTCCATATAATTGTTTTCAACCCATAAGAGATTTTTAGCTGAAACTTCTAGTCTTGTGCTAAATCTATATCTCACATTATTGATACAAGCATGCACTTGTATATACTTGCCTCTTATTTTTGCGTGTTTAAAATTTCCTAGTGTTGTTTGCATGTTGTTTTTTCCTTTCAAATTAAATTTAATGTAAAGCTTTCATTAAAAAGCTAGTTTTGCCCTTTTCCCTTGTCATGTTGAGCCGCAAAGGCGAAACATCTCTAGCTTTTTTACAAGTAAAGATTTTCATGCTTACGCACTCAAAATGACAAAAAGCAGCACAAAAGATAAACGCAAAGATTAAGCACACCTCCTTTTGCGATAGTTATGTGTTAAAGGAAACACCCAGTTATACCCCCTACACACACTCTGTTCTAACATCGCCACAATATCTTCACCTTGCATAAAATATGCACTTAAAGTATCTAACAAAGCGTGAAAAGCATGTTTGTTAAAATACTTATTCCTTGCTTCTCTGTAAGCTATAAATTCATCAATCTTATTGCCATATTGAGATACTACCTCGTGCAAAATCTGTTCTTTAGACATGCTTTTTACATACTCTAAACGAAGCATTTTTATTTTTTTATCGAGTTCTTTTTGCATATCCACATATAAAGCTTTTAAATACTTCTTACCCTTGCTATCATCGCTATCTAAGCATATCCATAAAAGCTTATTCTTGCTTGAATACTCTATTGCTTTTTCTAGCATATCGCTATTAGCAAGTGTTTCTAAGTCAGCAAAAAAGGCTTTTTTAGCCTCCACGCTAAGAAACAAAAGGCTAGTATTAAGGCTTAACATGAAGTTATTTATTTTCTTTTTCACTTCATCACTAAGCTTTGAGTAAAAGGCATTTGGCTTAATTTTGCTTTGTGCGAACACCTTTTTTTGAAATTCTTTTGCCAACTCGTTATAAATATCTGTTGAAATTTTAAGGTTATCTAAATTGCAAGATTGTTTTTTTAAATCTGCTAATAAAAAGCAAGGCTATCCCTTAGCCCTTGCTTTTTATTAGCCGCTTCCTTTGGGAGCGAATATATATACTCTTTGTGTGATGTATCACACAAAGAGATATTATTGTATTCTTTGTTATATATAGGTGTCTCATTTTGAGACAGATTTGTAACATTTTGAGACAAGTTTGTAACAAAAAAAGAATGGCTATTTTGTGAGTTTAGAGCCTTATTTTCTTGTGTATTTGTTGTCTTATTATTTTCATGCAAAAAGCCTTGCATATCTTGTTTTGCATTTTCATCACACGCCACACTTTTAGCATTTTTTGCTTTATTTGATTTTTCTGTTATGTTTTGTGAATGCAGCACTTCTTTATCTTGTTGTCCCTGCTTATCATACTGCCAATTATTGTCATGTTGAGCGTAAGCCAAACATCTAACATCGTTTGCATTTTGTATTGTTTCTATATCATCACATCGATATTGCGTATAGTAAAATTCATCATGCACCGCTATTTTTGAGTGATTAGACCCTTTATTGTCATGTTGAGCGAAGCCAGACATCACTTCCTGTTCTAAATCCGCCACACGATAGCCCTGAAAACACGCCACATTTTGCGATTTTTTCGCCATTTTTTGCTTTAAAGCCTTGTATTTACTATGATTTTCTAAAAAATCTTGTTCTCTTATCTCTTTGTAGTAGTCAGTTATTGCAATATCCTCATCAGTTACTACAATTAACCCTATCTTTTTAAGCTTATTTAAGCACCTATATAAATGCCCTCTACTCATATTTGTGATTGTTGATAAAATTGTCAAAGGTAAGACTAAAAAATCGCTTTTTTTATTCACAAACTCTATTTGTTGCAATAAAATAGCTTCTTTTGTTGTGATTTTTAGCTTATCTAGTAGTGTAAAATTCACGCAAAAAGCTTTTTTACCGAGCTTTGTTAATCCAGTATATCGCATGTTAGACCCTTACTATTCAAGTAAGGAAAATAGACCCTATTTCTAGTCCGTATATGTTTTTAAGCGTAGCTAAAACAAACCATACCACACATTTCACAGCGTTTTGTTATGCACTATGTTGTTTTTTAAGTGTTTTTCACTTTGTTTATGTCTGATTCACATGCAAATAAAAAGCATATTGCTATGTGTTGCATGGCTTTATACCTAATCCTGCTATTTTTAAAACAGCTTGTCTTTAGATACAGCCACACGCCACATTTTAGACCCGCCATAATGCTTAATATGCTTTTGTGTCATTCTTATACACACACGCCACATTTTAAGCGACCGTTCCTACAAACCTATAAAAAACCATACATAAATAGAAATATCTATACATAGTTTTTCTGTTGTATTCCTGTTTAAACCTTGCTGGTTGCAATATTATTTATTGCTAAATCATATTGCACAGCCCTCAAGTCGCCAAAATCTCTTAATAGCTTATCGCATAAAACTATGGATTTACTTGGTTTTACATGCTCTTTGCTTCTTATGCTTCACGCCACACTTTAGCCCAAAAAATCGCATTTAAAAAGTTTTGTTATAATCCAAAAAGCTTTTTAAGCTGTATTTTTTGTGCCATTGTGTGCCACACTTGTGTCATTTGCTCAAAAACACATAAAGCCACAACGGACTTACAGGACATAGAATGAATCTAGAAACCACTACAAACACAAACGAGAATCTTGCGGTAGTATCTTTGAGTGATTTTAGTAGTTTTCAAGGCAAAAGCGAAGGGAGTTATCTAAACGATAATGACCGAGTTTTGAGCAAAAAATCCGTTAAAAATACCAAAGAGACAACGCAACAACAAGAATCTAAATCAACCTTTCATGCCCCATCAAAGATCAACCCGCAATTTATTACTACATTCAAAAAATCATGTATCATTATCAGCAATGATTACGAGAGTGAGAAAAACTATCTACGCAATACCTATGCAAAAGAAGATATAAGGATTTATGATTTAGAAGAGCTAAAGATAGATAACGCACATGAGATTATAGAAGAAGCACATATCGCTACAACAAGAGATAAAATCATCGCAATTTTTGCGTTTAGCTATAATCACTACGCACAAAACGCACTCTTAAAGATTCTAGAAGAGCCACCAAGCCATATTATTTTTATGCTTTACATTACAGCTAGAAATAAGCTTATACCAACGATTTTTTCACGACTTGTAGTCTTTAATAAGAGTAAAAAAACGCACACAAAGCCCATTAATCTAGACCTTACAAGGCTTACCATTCCTATGGTATATGAGTATGTAAATAAGCTTGAAAAAGAACATATAAGCTATGAACAGGGCAGAAATATACTCTCACAGATTCTAGATTCTATAATCGCACATAATATTTTGCTTGATGAAAAGGGGCTAGAGAGATTTGAACTAGCACTAAAAGCCCTATATAGCAAACAAAGCGTGCATACCGCACTTTTACCACTA
Organism: Helicobacter bilis; assembly: GCF_900198365.1. GTDB lineage: Bacteria > Campylobacterota > Campylobacteria > Campylobacterales > Helicobacteraceae > Helicobacter_A > Helicobacter_A bilis_B. Next base: position 21,071 of record NZ_FZMS01000028.1, read on the forward strand.
CTTTTATCTTTAGTCAAAGGATAGCTATGAAGATTGAGCGAGTAACAAATATCAATGAGGCTATGAAAAGCGTCGAGCCAGATAATATCGGCTATAAGATTATGAAAGAAAAGACACAGATTCTAGCTTTTAAAATAGAGCAATTAAAATTACAAGCCATGCAGATTCTAAAGCAAGACGCTTTGAGTAATGGTGCAGAGCTTGTAACGCCAAAAGATGCGATATTGTGTCAAAAAACACATTATGACTGCCTTTTATTTGGCACACAAAAAGCACTGAAACTTTTAATATCAAAAATGCAAATGCAACCCTTTGGTTTAAAAACAATCGCACAAGAGCTAAAAATCTTCTTACAACCACAAGAAGACTATGGCAGAAAAATCATGGGGATAATCAATGTAGATTCTAATAGCTTTTATAAAGAATTTAGCAGTAAGGAAGCAATAGGACAAATATATCATTACATAGATCTTGGCATAGACTACATAGACATCGGTGCGGCAAGCTCTAGACCGGGTGCAAAATACATTGAATCTAAAGTCGAGCTAGAGCGATTAAAACCCATTTTTAAAGAGATAAACAAGCTAAATACTAAAGCACAATTTAGCATTGATACCTATAATGAAGAGACAGCAAAAATAGCGGTTGAATATGGATTTAGCATTATTAACGATATAAGCGGTAAGCCAGAAAATATGATAAAAGTATTGCAAGAAAACCCGCATGTAAGCTATATCCTAACGCATATACAAGGCACACCCAAAACCATGCAAAAGCATTGCAAATATAAGAATCTAATCCTTGATATTGACGCCTTTTTCACTAAAAAAATCGCCTATTTAAAAGAGCATAATTGCAATAACATTATCCTTGATGTTGGTATCGGCTTTGCAAAAGATATGCAGCAAAATATCACTTTACTCAATCAATTGCAACATTTTAAACATTTTAACTTACCACTTCTTATCGGTGCTAGTCATAAGAGTTTTTTAACAAGGATTTTAGAATCTCAACCATTTGGGCGGGTGCAGGGCGTAGGGGTGCAAGGTAAAGAGAAATTAGAATCTAGTATCACTTCAAGCGGAACGCAGGGCTTAGAAATAGGAAATCTAGATTCTAATCCTTGTCATGTTGAGCGTAGCGAAGTATCTAATATAGAATCTAAAAAAGATTTTTCGCCTTTTTCAAAGGCTCAAAATGACAAGATTCTAGAATCTACGCAAACAAACCATGCAAACAAAACCACAAATTCTAGCGGTTGCTCTATGGCTTTGGAGGCTTTGAGCGAATTAGAGGGCAGGAGTTATTTAAACGATAATGACTGCCCCTCTAATTCGCTCAATCGTTCAAATTGTATAGACAAGGGCGAATTTTTACAACATACAAAATCCACAAAAAAAGGCAATCTACCTGCCACCCTCATAGCCCACTGCATAGCATGGCAAAATGGTGCAAACATAGTGCGAGTCCATGATGTAAAAGAACATATTGAAGCCTTACGCATTATGGAAGCGTTGAGGGCAAATGATATAGATTTATTGTAAAATTCTATTAAAAAACACATTTTCGTAAATGTGAAAGATTAATGGCAAACACAAGATAATTATAGAATCTAAACAAAATCTAGATTCTATAAAAGATGTTTCGTGCTTGTACACTCAAATGACAAGATTATAGACTATTTGCAATTATGTATAAATTTAATATACTAGAGTTTATGTATAAGCAAAAGCTAGACAAATATGTTTTTT
>NZ_FZMS01000056.1 GCF_900198365.1 Helicobacter bilis
ATTATCTCTTATGCCTATGGTAGCTTTTGCTGATGATGGGGTTGGTGGTGATAGTGGGAATGGCAGTGGGTTGTTTTTAGGTCTTGAAAAGTCGCTAAATGTGCAAGAACCTAACTTGAATTTGTATGGAATTTTTAATAATTGTAAGGAGTTCTTTATGAACAAACATTTTAAAAAAATAGCACGTGTAGCAGCATTATCTCTTATGCCTATGGTAGCTTTTGCTGATGATGGGGTTGGTGGTGATAGTGGGAATGGCAGTGGGTTGTTTTTAGGGCTTGAAAAGTCGCTAGATTTGCAAGAACCTAACTTGAATTTTTATGGAATTTTTAATAATTGTAAGGAGTTCTTTATGAACAAACATTTTAAAAAAATAGCACGTGTAGCAGCATTATCTCTTATGCCTATGGTAGCTTTTGCTGATGATGGGGTTGGTGGTGATAGTGGGAATGGCAGTGGGTTGTTTTTAGGGCTTGATACTGGATATACTTTTGGTTTTGAAAAATTTCAACTAAAAAATTCAACAACAATAACCTCGATAACAATGTTATATGGTGCAAATATTGGGGTAAAAGCTGGATATAATTTCTATTTTACACAAATGTTTGGTGTGCGTGGATATTTGGATTATACTTTTGTTTTTAACCCTATAAGTGCAAGTAGTGTTACAGTTTTTAGTTCTGCACATGTAATCACACTGAATGCCGACTTGCTTGTGAATCTTATACAAACAGATTCAGTTGCATTTGGTGCATTTGTAGGTATTGGTCTTGGCTATGGTATGGCTAGTGTAACAGAGACAAATAATGTTGGCACAACGGAAGATTTAATGAAAACAAGTGGCTTTATTCTACCTGTTAATGTTGGCTTAAGCCTTACAGCAAATAATCATCATAGATTCGAGCTTGGCTTTAAAATCCCAACTTTAGATATGAGTGTTACTGAAACAAGCAGTGGCAAAATCCCCACAAATCTTTATGAAACAAATAGCGTGAGACTATTTACAACTTCAGTAGGTTATAGCTATATTTTCTAATTTAGCTTTGTAATAAACCCTTTTTCACCCTTTTATGCTTTTCAAAACAAAGCATGAGAGATAAAGGGCAGGTTTAGAGAGATTAAATCTTTCTATCTTACTTACATAAATATTTGATCTCGCTGCTTATATGCTATTTTACTTTTAATTTCTTGCAATTCTTTATAATCTATTTTTATGCTTATGTGTTTCATTATATATTTTTACAATTTTAGTTTTAAAGACCATTGAGATTCTACATTCTAACGCTGCATGGATTAAGAATATACAAGGCTTTGTTTAATTAATAAGCCATCTAAATTACTTTTAGGCTTAAATATAAATGGTCCTTGTGTAATTTTATGATTTTTAACCTTATTATTAAAACATTTTAGATTCTAAAATTATAAGTCCCATATCTCTATAATAGTGTTGTAAAAACACCTATGCAAACATAGAATCTATGGTTAATGTAAAAGCAAAGACTAGACTAAATCTTATAGCCTGCCTTATGTTCTCACTCTTTGCGTTGTATCACCTTTTGTTTTTTGTCTTCTGCGCGTTTCATAAAGTCTGGGACTCTGCCTCTTTCTGCTTCTAGTTTTGCTACTTGCTGGAATAGCTCTACAACTGCTTCAAACATTTCTCCGGGGATCATTCTATCCACATCGACAAGTCTGTAAAGCTCCCTTGCTAAAGGTGGATTCTCAATGATTAGAATCTCATGTTCCCTTGCAATGCCTTTAATCCTTACAGCAAGATGATCTATCCCCTTTGCTACGACAACTGGGGCAGATTCTGTCTCGCTATTAAAACGCAAAGCCACTGCGTAATGCGTGGGGTTTGTTACCACCACATTGGCACTAGGGATTGCACTCATCATTTTATTCATAGCATTTTTCATCATTATTTGACGGATTTTTGCTTTTACTTCTTGATTCCCTTCTTGTTGTTTAAACTCATCTTTTAGCTCTTGCTTACTCATACGCAAACTTTTGATATATTGGTACCGCTTGATTAAAAAGTCAAGTATCCCCATAACCAAGAATAAAAATAGCAATGCACCAATGAGAATGAGAGCCTTTTGATAAAACCATGTTAGCTGTTCTTTTAGCGGACTCATAGAGATATTTGCCACTTCATCTAAAAAGCCTACAAAGATGAAAAAACCTACCGCAAATGCGATAAATACTTTCAAAGTGATAATGAATCCATCAAGCAATTTTTTGAGTGAGAATAGATTCTTAGCGCCTTTAATAGGGTTTATTTTATCGACTTTTGGTTTTATGATTTTAAAGCTTAATAAAAAGCCAAATTGTGCGACATTGCCGATGATACCAGCAACCATGAGAGCGAAGAAAAAGGGCATAGCACATAATGCGGCGACTTTTAGTATAGTGAGTGTAATGGCAAAAATTGTGTGCATATTAAAATCCACTAAGAAAAGCTTCGTGCATTCAACATACAAGCCTTTAAAGATTTTCACCCAAAATGGAAATATGATAAAAAGCAGCATTAATCCTACGACTAAGCCTACAAGCCCGACTAAATCAGGGCTTTTTGCGACACTGCCCTCTTCTCTTGCCTTTTGTATTTTGCGTTGAGAGGGGGCGTGGGTTTTCTCTTCTTCTACCATTTTTTATCCTATGTGTTATGCTTTGTGTGAATCTTTAAGTATCTAAGGCGAAATTATAGCAAAGTTTATTAATAGGGCGATTTATGCGTAAAGTCCTTGCTACTCATAGGTGGTATGCCAAAACTCACACCAAACTCTAAAGTAAGCATGAGATTATTACTCGCATTATAATGCACGGGAATATTATTTATATGTATCGTGTTTGATGGCTCTAGCATGTAATAAATACCTTTCAAAGACGCATAAAAGTCTGCTTTGTCTTTGTTGGTAAAGCTAGATTCTGCATTCTCTCTTTTATAGAGCAGATTGAGACTAAAAAGTAAGCGATGTCCGCCCTTTAGTGTAGCAATATTCGCATAAGAATCTATGCGATAGCGACCACTTACACAATAGCTATATCCTAGCTGATAGGAAAGCATAAAGCGTTCTGTAAGCTTTGTGTTAGAATAGAGATTAAAGCCTAGAAAAATAGCTTCATTTGATAGCCTTTGGGCTACATTCCAGCCGAGATTATACATATTTACAGGCAGGGATAGTGTGAGTAAAATGGGCTTGTCTAAAGAGCCGAGATTAAGCCCTGCATTAAGGTCCATAAGCACAAAGCCACCCATGCGATCTTGTATATTTGTATTATTCAAGCCTTGTATATAGCCGCTTTGCGCTACATTAAATAAGCCAACTTGCAAATCATAATTAAATGCAAAACGCTTTGAATAATAGTTTGTAAAAGCGGAGAGATAACCACCAATATTATTAAAATCAGGCATACCACCCGCTTTGAAATTCGCATAAGCCACCCCAGAGCCTATACCAAAATGAGAGCAATAACCCTCATAGCATTTATACGCAAAAGCTATATTAAAAGATAGTATCACGCAAAATATATATCTAAAAAGCATAACTTTAAATCGCATTTACTCCCCTTTTTTGCTATTAATCATGAGATACATTATAGCTTGTTTTTGTGGTTTTATATGCTTCAAAACCCAATCCACACGCCAAATAAAAGCATAATAAAAGCACAGATAGACAATGAAACCTATTTCATAACAACAGATAAAAACAACATTACAGCCATAGAAAAACAAGAAATACAGAATCTAGCACAGCCAAAGACTTATGATGAACTCATGCAAAGAGACAAAAACCAAGCAACTAAGCTAGATTCTATGTATAATCAATATGTAGAAATAGCAGAGATAAAAGAGAAAGAAGCAGAAAAACAATTATTGTTAGAGTATAAGCCAGAGATAAAAGAAACTAGCGTTAAAGAATTGCCAACAAAAAGCAATTTAGAAAGAGATTTAACACAGCAAGAAATAAAAGAAACCATAGATAAGTGGGATTTAACTAAGCCAAACGCAAATGATAAATTAATAATCTCAAAAGTAGAGCAAGATGAGTTAGAATTGCTGAAAAAAGATTTTGATTTTAAAGGAAATTATGCGGTAGTAAGAGAAATTGATGCCGAGCATTTAGCACACGCTTTAAATCGACATAGTGATGAAGCGATAGAGACTTCACGCAATCAAATACCTATTACAAAAGATGAAGCCCTAGACTATCAAAGTATAATCAAAACACACGATACACGAGAAGTAAGCGGAAATCATATTGTTTATAAAAAGCAAATTAACGGACATTATGTTGCAGTAGAAGAAGTGCTAACAGGTAAAAATAAATTAAGATTTGTAACAATGTGGAAAAGTAGGGGAAATATCACGACCGCCCCTACGCCTTCCTCTAAGGGATACGACTTAGACCGAACTCTAAGTGGCAGTTATGAAGCAGACATTATACCACAAAATC
>NZ_FZMS01000089.1 GCF_900198365.1 Helicobacter bilis
AATCCCATCTAATCCTAGAGGTTTGATAGAGAAATATTGGCTTGTGTCACTTACTTCTAAGCATTTCTCCAATCATCGCTTCCACTCGTTCCAGCAACAACATGCTCCCAAATGATTTTTCTGTAATTTAAAGAAACTCGAAATAGCTCTGTCTTATCATTATTGTTTTTATCTTGGGCATTAGGCATAACAAGATTAATATCAGTAATAATAGCATCTTCAAGCTTTGTTGTAAAATAATGTTCGGCTCCACCACTCATTGATGTTCTAAACCAATGCACCTCTACATTGTTTAATCTTTCGCCTTTTGTTAAAGCATTGTATAAAAGCGGTACCGCTTTATTTAAAGAGCAAGTGAAAACAAAAGGTTTATGCACTCTTTGACCACTTGGTTGTCCGCTTTGAGTATCTGTTGGAACTGTTACAATATGAGATATTTCTTGAGCCATTATCTCATCTTCATGTCCTGATTGATATCTATTACCAATACTTGCTTCAGTAGAAGCTCCACTGGAAATGAGACCTTGAGTAACACCTTCTATCCTAATATAAGCTGGTTGTGCCATATGCATCCTTTGTTAAAGTTTTATAATTCTTGATATTATAATAGGGTTTGGTCAATATGCAGAAAAATACCATAAAATTATAATACTTAAATTGAATCTTAATTTTCCATAGTTATTCTATTCCAAGTATTTATCTCCAAGACATCACCTACTACGCATTTACTATTTTTGTTAAACTTTTACCTATCCCTGATAATTATAACGATAAAACATCATAAAATTAATTGAAAGATTAAGTCAAAAAAAGAGAAGACAGAAAACAAAAAGAGCTCTTAGAGAAAAAGCAATAATTGATATAAAATTACAAGCCCACAGAATAAAGCAAGGTCAAATGTAGGTTTAGTAAAAGAAGTTATAATGGACATAAAAAGGTCATACAATGCAAGATCTCAAAAAGGCTATTGAGAATCTTAAATAAAAATGCCCAAACTAAAAAAGCAAATATATTATATATCTCCATTCATAGAGATGAATAACATGTGAGTAAATTTAATGGTAAAGTAATTAAAAATTATCACGCTCATACTACTTTTAATAATCTAAATCAAGAAACTAACAAAACTATTTTTAGAGAATTATCAAAAAGTGATTTAATGAAAATCCAAGATATTTTATCAGCAGAGCTTAGAATGCAAATAGGGAAGAGAGGTGATAATGAAAAATATCGACACAAATAGTAAAGAGAAAAGGTGGCACAAACTGCTATGAAACATTTTAGCGAAATTCTACCAAAACTTGAAATAAAAGTAAAAAAGATTAGGAACAAAAATGAAAGAAGATAAAGGTTATCAAATGCCAAGCCAAAGAAATACAACAAAGTAAAGAATTTTTACAAAATTTATTGGGTGGAAAAACACAACTATTTCAAAGAATTTAATTAAAAAATATTTCAAAAGTATTTTTTTTGATATTGTGTATAATATTTGTGTATGTAAATTAATATACAAAAAAGGAGTGGTATGCCATTTATAAAACATGGGCTTTTTTACATTGCTTTCAACATCTTTGATGAGTTTTGTAGAGTGTGCTGATTTATTAAAATTCTCTCAAGATACACGAGAAAAAGTGAATCATCCTATTCAAGCATTCACAAATAAGAATAACAATCAAACAGATACTGAAGAAAATAGGCAAATAGATTGCAGTGAATTACCGAGCAAAATTATGACAAGAGAAATTATTACAAGGGATATAGACAGAGAATCTTATCGGAGTCCAATATTAATAGAAATAGAAAAAAGCAAAACGAGCACGATATAACATCCATGCTACCACCAATAGAAAGTTTGTGCGAGTATTGCCCAAGCTCCCTATGGTTTATAACCAACCACAAGTTGCAATGCTTTTGCAACAAAATGCATTACCTAACATATTCAAAGAAAAATCAGAAAAACCCAATACAAATGTGCGATGGGCAGATATTGGGATTAATAGAGATTAATGAGATAAATACCGAAAATATAAAGGAATGAAATGTTTGCATTAAGTCAACTATCTGTATTAGAGCGAGAGAGGCTTTTTAAAACACTGCGTATAAACATTACTCATCATAGTAATGCTATTGAAGGACTGACACTAAGCTTTGGAGAAACAAAAACATTACTTGAAAGTGGTAAGACGGCAAATAATAAGCCTCTTGATGAGCAACTTGTTGTTTTAGGGTTTGCAAATGCTTATGATGTAATTATAAGAGAGGCAAGTGATAAGAGTAGGATTCTAGAATCTTCATTTATTAAGGATATTCATTATCTTATTTTTGAAAATGCTTTTAAGGTTATGCCGCATTTAGTTGCTAAACCTATTGGTGCATTTAAGACAAATCGGGCAAAGATTATAGGTTCGCAAGTAAAATTAACACTGCCTCACCTTATTGACCAAGAATTAGAGAATTTGCTTTTTTATATCCTAGTAATGCTTTAAGTTTAGAACAAATTGCCTATTTTCATATAAGTTTTGAAAAAATCCATCCATTCTCTGATGGTAATGGGAGAACAGGTAGACTTATTATGGCATATCAAGCCATTCAAAATGATTTTATTCCTCCGCTTATTATAAACGAACAACGAAAAGCATATTTGGAACTTTTAGAACAATGTCAAATGCAAAATGATATTACCGCCTTTACACTATTTTTGCAAGAATGCCAAGCACAGAGTTTAGCATTAATTTCTAGTAAATAAAACTACATGTATAATACTTTTATTATACATATATAATATTGTATATAGACTATTTATAACTATATTATATATGTGTATTATAGTGTTATATTTATTTTTTATATTGATATTCACTGAATAACAATATATTATATGTATAATATATTGTTATTAACTATTTAATATTATTATATTAAGTAAATAATATAAATAGGATTAGTGCATGATGATTTCGATTGTAAATGAAAAAGGCGGGAGCGGTAAAACAACCCTAGCAGTTAATCTTGCTGCACGACTTGCAGAAGATGGAGATAATGTTTTATTAGTGGATGCAGATCCACAAAAATCAACTGAAGTGTTTTCAGATATGAGAAGTCAAGCTAACTTAGAGCCACTTTTTTCTAGTGTTTCAAAAACTGGTATAAGTCTAGGCGATGAGATTAAGCGTATGCGTAGCCATTTTGATAGCATTATAGTGGATACAGGTGGAAGAGATTCTAAGGAGATGAGAAAGGCAATATTGGTATCAGACATTATCATTATCCCCACAATTCCATCACAATATGATGTCAATGTGTTAGATCATATGTTAGAACTTTATGCTGAAGTAAAGGATTTAAACCCTAAGTACTCTCGCTTATTTTGGTTAATCGTGTTTCACCTAATCCATTTCTTACAAAAGAACTGAGAAATCTTAAAGATTATATTCATGTTACAAAACAAGAAATGTGTTTAGAAGATGTAAAAGTCTTAGATTCTGTTATCTATGAAAGACAGGCTTATCGTAAGGCAGTTATTGAGGGCAAGAGCATAAAAGAGTATTGTGATAATTCTGATAAAGCTTTAATAGATTTTGAGGCATTCTATCAAGAATTACTTACAAACGCAAAAAACATTTTATGTAATATGTATGTAAATTACATTAATATTACTTAGTTATTTAATGTTTAATATATTTATATTATATTTATAATATATGTATTATATTAATATAGTATAATATAATGTTGTATAAAATGATAAAGAATGACTCCAAAGAGCAATTATTTATCATTTATGAATAAGGAGAATTATATGGGATTTAAAAAACTAAGCGAACAAGGCAATACTGAGGAAAGTTTTATTAATAGTGCTCGTGGTGAAACAAGCACAAACATCGTTTTAAAAAAGGCAAAAAAGAACAAACCCTTTACAATAAATTTTACAGAAGATGAATTAAATGAAATACGCCTTGAAGCACAAAAGTTAAAAATGAATGTATCGCAATATATGCGATTTAAAATTTTTAATACCTAATAAATTTAAGTATTGCATTGTATCAAATATTAAAATTCTTACCTTTTTATTTTATAGTTTTTAGCTAAATTCTTGTCATTAAACATAAGGAAAGACGATGGCAAGACCAAAAAAAAAAGATTTATATCAAGGTAGAAGTTTATTTGATTTCATCGAGCAAGACATAAAGCATAAATTTAAAACTTTAGGTCAAGGAGAAGTTAATGAACAAGGAAATAACACTCGAGGAAATGAGGTAACAAGTAACACCGCAGAATATATTCACACTTCCAGTAGAATATTGGGAAAAGACAAAGTGGTAAACAAACAAAGAAAAAGTGTTGTTTATGATGGAAATGATGGACTCATGCGGGTTAAAAACACTCGAACAAATAGACACACGGATGCGTATGGAGGACAATCTTTATTCTCTTATGAACAAGGAGAAATGGGAAGAGAGGGAAAACATGATGAAACAGAGATTGCTGGAAGAGAAGAGAAAGGAAGAGGGCTATCCGATACCAGCACAAGAGAATTATACCTATCCAGACGACAAGGACATGGAGAGATTAGAGAGACTTTGCCACAACAAGATTACATAGCAATACTCACAATGAGGTGCGAGAACACTTGGAGGGCGGATCTCTACGACAATTATGGAATGAAGATACTCATTCGGTGGATGTATTATTGAGGGGAATGATGGCAGATTTAGGGATTCACAATCCAGAAATACGCAAAGCCTTATGCGAACAAAGGAATTACGAACTAGAAATACTAGAGAGCAACGAAGCACAGAAGTTGGAGCAAGAGGGTTATTTGGACTTGGATATAGCACAGATGAAGGAAATGAATTATTACAAGTTTATCCTACCGATCATACAGAAATACGCCAAGAATTATCCAAAAGAGTGGAGCAAGAGTCCTTACGAATAGATTTTAGAGCGAATGGAGATCCACACATTGGTTCTCCAAAATCAAGATTCAATAAGAATATAGAGGCAATTACTCTGTTAAAACAATTAGAGTAAGAAGAACGATATGCTACACTAGAAGAACAAAAAGTACTCAATCTTTTTTCAAGTTGGGGCGGAATTCCACAGGCATTTGATATAAATAATAAGGATTGGCAGCAAGAATATGAGCTCTTACAATCAATTCTCAGTAAAGAAGAATATGAAAGAGCTAGAAATGCAACACAAGATGCGTTTTATACACCAGAGATCATTATTGGTGCAATCTATAAAGGATTAGAACAACTAGGATTAAATAATACTCCACATACAAAAGAAATCTTTGGGCTCTCAATTGGAATTGGTTCATTTTTATCACATGCACATAAATATGGTAATAATTATGCCTTTAGTGGAATAGAATTAGATGATATTACTTACAGAATAGCAAAGAAACTCTACCCTAATCAAGAAATATTTTTAGGTGGCTTTCAGAATCATGGATTTAATAGAGATTATGATGCTTTTATTGGTAATCCACCTTATGGTGAAAAGAAGATCGCAGATGAATTGAATGTTAATTTAAATGGATTATTAGTTTGTGATTATTTTGTTGCTAAGTCTATCCAAATTACAAAGCAAGATGGAATTATTGCATCTGTAGTTTCTGATAGATTCCTAGATAAAACGCAAAACCATGTAAGAGAATTAATCGCAAAGGAAGCAAGTTTTTTTGGGTGCAATAAGATTGCCAAACAATACTTTTAAGGGTAGAGCAAATACAGGTGTAACAACTGATATAGTGTTCTTTAAAAAAGGTTTTAATGCGACAATTAACAAAGATTGGATTGAGAGTAAAAGCTATATTCAAAGAGAAGGTAAAGCGTATAACATTAAGGAATATTTTTTAAACCCACAACATATTGCAGGAGATTTAGAACTTGTTGCAACTGAATATAAGGATTACAAGATTATATGTACTCCAAATAAAGATAAAGTCCTAACATTACAACTTGATGCTTTCATAAAATCTTTGCCTAAAGATGTCTATCGATATAGAGAAACTACTTATAAGCAAGACATGAAATTAATCCCAAAAGATTCTTTACAATACCAACACATAAAAGATTATTTGGCAACTATAGAAAGTGGTAATTATTTTGTTTTGGAGGATGAAATTTATCAAAAAACCAAATTAGAAACACAAGATAATATTCAAGTAGTTATTCCGCTTATTCCTAATCAAAAAGATAAAACACGCATTGTAAAGATGATTGCCATCAGAGATACTTTAAATTCTTTAATAACTTTAGAAAAGAATAGCCAAGAGGATCAAGTTTTAGATCCGTTAAGACAAAAACTAAATAGACTTTATGATGATTTTGTAAAAACAGAAGGCTATCTTAATAGAGATGTGAATAAGAAAGCCTTTAGGTATGATAGGCATAGCAATAAGATTTTAGCTTTGGAAAAGAATTATAATAAGGGCATTTCAAAAAGTGTGGCTATAAAACATGGTGTAGCACCTATGAATCCTAGTGCAGAAAAATCTGATATTTTTTTATAAAAGAACAATAGCCCCATACACAAAGGTTATTGCTCATACTCCTAAGGAAGCATTAATTGCAAGTTTAAATGAATTTGGTAGTATAGATTTGGACTATATGCAAGAGCTTTTGCAAAAGAGTGTAAATGATATAAATAATTCTTCAAATAAAGTTACCCAATACTCAAAAGATTCTATAAAAAATTCATTACTCCATGAGAAACTTATTTTTATTAATCATAATAATCCATCTGAATATATACTTGCCAATCATTATTTGTCAGGTAATGTTAAGAAAAAATATAAAGAAGTAAAGGCAATTTTAGAGGATATGCAAAGTTCCATGTCAAATGATTTAAGAATGCACTTGGAATCTAATTTAGAAAGTTTAGAACAAATATTGCCTAAGGACTTAAAAGCAACACAGATTAACGCTGAATTTGGTGCAGCGTGGATTCCTATGTCCTATGTGTTACATCATAATGACAAAACAGGTGAATGGACTTTTAAAATTAATGATGTAATTTCCAATAAAGCACGAACAAATTATGCAACTAATCGTATAAGTGTTGCAAAGCTTATAGAACATGCTTTGCAGCGAAAGCCTATTAAAATCTATAATACATACATGAAAGATGATAAAGAGGTAAGAGAATTAATGCAAAAGAAGGCACTCTTGCAAACACAAAAGTTGAACAATTAAAGTTTAATTTTAAAGAATGGATATACAAAGATTATGAACGCAAAAATGCAATAGAAAAGATTTATAACGAAACTTTTAATACTGATGTTACACCATATTATGATGGTTCTCATCTACAAAAGAATAATAAGCAGCAAGAAGGTTTCCATGCTTGTCTCTTTCAAGATATAATAAAGTTAATTGGGAAGGTAGAATGAAAAAAATATTTTATGGATTCTTGATTCTTATGGGTTTAGGGATATTTTATTACACGCCACTCTCTTTTTATTTAGAACCGAGTTATTGGAAATTTAGGAAAATGTGTAAAATGAAATATGAATTTTATGAGAAAGGCATAGGCAATGAGAATAATATAGACAACTACAAAAAGCAAAATGGTTATAATAATATTGCCACTTGGCATTCTGGTAGTATTATCCCACTGTTCACGCTCTTTTGTATGGACTTAAATGGAATGAATTTTATATAAATTGCACTGATTTTTACAACAAATGGGACAAGGATTGGTATGATAAGATGCAAAAAGGAGAAATTTATGGAAAATAAACTATTAATAAATAAAATGAAAAATGCTGCTGAACTTGCTTGGGCAGCCTATGGATATTATGATTTAATGACAAGCGATACCAATCAACTATTGGTTGTGTTAAAAGATGAAAAAGGCGAAGATAAGACAGATTCTAGTGGGAATCCTGTTACACAAGAAATTACTCTTACTGATATTATGGATAGTAATTATGTGGAACACAATGTTGTGGGAAAGGATAAATGGGGTAAAGATTTTGAAACAGTAGGCACACTCAAAGGCGACTTCTCTCCCACTCCAAGCTAAAAGATTTTTTGAAAAGTATGATATGCTAAAACACTGCCCCAATACAGAATCAAGTGGCTTTAGTGCTACATTTTTTTACAATAAAGAATCTAAAGCATTATCTATTATCTTTTTTTAGTCAAGGCTTTACAATGCTTACAATGCTTTTTATTTTAGGCTTTATTCTAGGTATTATTTGGTTAATATTTCTTTGCATTCTTACAATATTGCTAATCATTAAAATTGTTAATAGAATCAGACACAAAACAGAATCTCTAAGATTCCAAAAAATCTTTACTTTTCTTTTAAAATCCATTATTCCTTTCTTTTTGGTTTTATTTTTTGTTGGTGGTTGCAGGACTGCTTTTGCTAACCCAAAATTTCATTATTGTATTGTTGAACGAATATTAAATAATAACCATTACTGCGAATACACAAATTATGGAATATTTGTTGAGGGCAATGAAGGAAGCGGTATGCGAATATACTTTAAGGAAACGAAATAGCAAGGATTTAGAAAATGAACAATAAACAACGGGTTAAAAAAATAAGAGACCATGCTGAACTAGCTCAAGTCTCCTACTTTTATTTTGACTTACTCAAAGATTCTAATAATATCCCTAGAAAAATTTATGAATTAAATAAGCAAGGACAAAAAATAAAAGATGAAAATTCTCCTAGAGGATATAAAGAAATAGAAATTACTTTAGAACATATAGTGAATCAAAAATATTACAACCACGAAGTATTGGCAAGTCTTGAAAAAGGCGATGATATTTTTACAGAGATGAAAAATAGTGCTAAGGAAGTTTTTAACTTTGATAAGCTCAATGGAGAGTTTGGGGAGATTCAAACACAAAGATTCTTTGAACGATATGATTTACTTATCCATCAGCCTAATACAGAATCTGGATTCTCTGCTACTTTATTTAGTGAAAAAGAAAACAAAAGGATACAGAATCTAAAGAAATAAAATATACAAATAAAATGGCTATATAAACTACATTCTAGCTATAATAAGCACAGAATCTAAAAAGGTAGCCCAATGATTTATATCTTTCTTTTAATGTCAATTTCTACTATTCTTTCTTATCTCATATTAAAGTTTATTTATAGAATCATTTTTAAATCTCAAAAGAAAATCTCTAAGTTTTTAGTTTTTCTTGGAAGTATTATTTTAATTATATTTTATTATACGCCTTATTCATTTTATTTAGAGCCTAGTTTCTGGCAGTTTAGGAGAATGTGTAAGGTTAATGAATTACCAAATAATGAAGAGAAATATAATAAGATTCTAAGTTACTTTGATACGAGTTTGGATACATTAGATTGGGAGGAGTTGAATCATAATAACGAAAAAGGAAGTGGAAAGTTACCAAAGAGCACGGGTATTACAGACAAGGAATCTATGAATATGCAACTTTAACTGAAAAGAAACAATTAAATTCTCGTTTAAGAATGGTAGCACGTTTTTTAAGTAATGAGGCGGAAATAAATCGTTATAATGTCAATCAAATGTCAATAGGTGCTACTTGGCGTACCAGACGCTACTATTTAAGTGGTAACGAAGGGACAGGAATTTATTGGAGTGAGGAAACATTGGCTTGTGTTGATGTAGCGAAGAAAAATTACGATCCAAAAGGAGCAAATAATGAAAAATAAAATACTCATTAATAAACTAAAAGATAATGCAGAATTAGCTCAAGCCGCTTATGGTTATTTTCATTTGGTAGGTAAGAAATTTAAAGATGATGAACAATATCCCGATGATAAAGCTGACAAACCTATCACCCTCCACGACATTCTAGATTCTACCTACAAAGGCTACAAAACCCCAAACCATAAGCTTGGTAATCCAGAGGAACTAGATGGCGACATGACTCCCAATCAAACACAAAGATTCTTTTCTTGCTATGATTTACTCATCCATCAAGCTAATACTGAAAGTGGCTTTTCAGCTACTTTATTTGGAAAAAAAAAGGAAACAAAGGAATACAGAATCTAAAGCAATACAATACACTAATGACTATGGTTATACAAACTATATCCTAGCCTTTAGAGGCACAGAATTATAATGATAAGGGGTTATATGAGAACTTCTAATAAAATAGCATTACTATATTTTATAGTATGTATAATTGTGGCTGGATTTTTTGCAATACTCGGTTATGGGCTCAATGGAACTGGGTCAGATATGCCTAAAGCTATTGTGCATTTTTGTCTTTATATGATTTGGTTATTAATGCCATATGTTACCATATCTTTAATTATAGAAATAATAAAAAGCTTTAGGGTATGGAAATTGATAAATTTAGTTTTAATGTTATTTTTTACGCTTATATATTATCTCAAATTTTTTTGAGCTTTGGAAAAATAGATGACAAATAGAGAAATAATTAAAAAACTTAGGGATAATGCGGAACTAGCTTGGGCTTCCTATTTTATTTTTATTTACTAAAAGATTCTAGTAATATTCCTAGAAAGATTTATCAACTAGATGAGCAAGGACAAAAAATAAAAGATAAAAACTATCCTAGAGAATACAGGGAAACACCAATTAATTTGGAGCATATCATAAACAAAAAATATTACAACCAAGAAGTATTAGTGAATTTAGAGCAAAGCAATGATATTTTTACGAAAGTGAGAAATAGAGCCAAGGACAGTTTTAATAGTGATAAACTTGGTGGTGAATTTGGCGATATTCAAACCAAAGAATTCCTTAAAAGATACTATTTGCTAGACTATTATCCTAAAGACAATTCCAAAGGCTTCCACGCTTGTTTGTTTAAAGATAGAGAATCTAAAGAATATACTTTAGCTATTAGGGGTAGCTTTGATATTAAAGATTATGTGGGGGCTGACTTTTGGAATCTGCTTGTAAAATCTAGTATCTCTAAAAATTATTTTGAAAAAATGATACTTTTTTATGAATCCTGTGCTAAGAAATATCCAGAGATTACAAAACCCAAAAGCTTAAATGTCGTAGGACATTCTCTAGGTGGCTGTCTAGCTCAACCCTTTGCTTTATCTTTTGCTGCTGAATCTCATCAAGATTCCATTATTAAAGAAGTCTATACCTTTAATGCCCCAGGAGTAAAAAATCTAAAACTCTATGATATAATCCTCTCTATTCCTAATACTATCAATGAATCTATACAAAATTATCTCTTAGCTACTTATACTAAAAAACTAAAAGACAAAGCACAAGAATTAAAAATAAATACACACGACCTAGATACTCAAATCAATCTCACTTTAAAAGAGATTATCTATAATACAAACAATGCTAACACTCATTTTGGAATCTCTCTATCTAGTAGAAGCGGTAATCCTAGCGTAGGACTAGAATATGCCAATATCACTTATGAGGCAATCCATTATGAGTTATCAAACGCTTACCAAACTCTAACCCATAACTACAACAATAGAAATAAAGAGAGCTATAAACTAAGCGTAAGCGATAGAATCTTCCATATAGAATCCCAAAATAAAACTGATGAAAAGCACCACGCTAATGAATCTATCAAAGAAAATGCCACACAGCATTTAGGCAAAGACATAGAGGGAAATTACTTTCTTTTAAATCTCAACTTTGGGGGATTAGATTCACATAGAATCACTTCTATGGCAAAGATTTTATACTTTTATGCTTATCTGTATGAGGTAAATGAAAGCCTCATTGACACAACAAGCAAAGAGGTAAAAACAGAATACGAGCTACACAAAGATGAGTTTTTAAAAGAACATAACGAAATAGATACAAAAGAATATAGAGAATGCAAAAAGGCTTTGGAATATTGCAATACCATTGCTTTAGCGGTGCATAAGATTCTCTATAAACGAGAAGTAGAAAAAGCTCTAAAAGAAGCACGAGAAAATGGTTATTATGAAGTAAAAAGCCCACCAAATTGGCTCTATGCTATCATAGAGCAAAGAGTCTTTGAAGCCCAGATAAAAACAAAGGAAGCAAAATTTCTCTTAGAAAAAGATACAAGCAACATCATTGAAGCAATATTGTATTTACAAGAAAAGGGAGTGTATATCCAAATCTTAAAAGAATATGTAATTAAAGGCTTAGAAGCAGAATCTCTTTTAGCCTATCTTTTTGCTATCCAAGAGAGTTCATTTTTTGTGAGTGTGGATAAAGAGCTTAATCCACTGATACAAGATAGCCACACTGCCACTTCATTAATCGGATATATCACGGCTAGGACACAAATCTTTTGTAATCCAAACCGCAAAGCCGATGAGTTATTAATAAAATGCTATAAAAATGAAACTCTAGCATTATACCCTAGAGCAACACAAGGAATGGCATAATGAGAAATCAATTTAAAACACAGAGGTTTAGAATCTTTGAGAATGACAATGACATAATCCTTAGCATAGAAAAAGATAATTTTATCCTTGATATACAAGAACTTCTCCCAATCCTTAATTCCCACACCAAACAAGATAAACAGAGCATTCAAGAATACAATGTCTTTATAACTTTTGATGGTTGCACTCTTGCAGGCTCTAAAGAAACTCCTAACAATCCTCTATTCTTTGGTGAGTTAGACAAAGAGGGTGAGTTTATAGAATCTAAGCCTATCTATCACTTAATCGGTGAAATAGTTTCTAACTCAACAGAATCTACAAACTCACACAATACATACAGCACAAATAATATTAGCAGCACTAACACCACATATTCCCATAACGCTAACAGCACTCTCAATATCTTCCTAAATAACAGCATCCTTACAATATTAAACTACTCTCTTTTAGTTTCAAGCCTTAATATCAAGCTAGAGTGTAAAAGCACAGAATCTAAAGAAATACAAGAGAGAGAAAAAGCACAAAAGCAAAAAGATTCTTCGCCTATGGCTCAGAATGACAATCCTCAACCCACTGCAATGCTTCACCCAATACTAGAAGATGATGAAATAAAATGTCCTCATAATGGAGTAGTAAAGCTAAAGAGTAATAAGGGTAAGCCCTTTACTTCTAAAGGCATACCCTTAGTATTAGAATCTGATTTATTACATAGCTCTATCATAGGTTGTGCTAATAATATAGCAGGTGTGCCTACGCCTTGTTCCTCTGTATCTGTAATCTTACCTAGCTCTCTTGGATTAAAGAAATTTAATGATGACTATCCTATCATGCAAGATTTAGTAGCTAGTGGTGTAATGAGTGATAAAGGCTTTCCTCTTATTTGCACACCTAAAG
>NZ_FZMS01000045.1 GCF_900198365.1 Helicobacter bilis
GTGCTAGATCTTTAATCAAGATTCTAAAATCGTTGTTTTATGATGACTTATATATTATAGTCTTGTGTTATAAGACCCTTACATGTGCATAAATCTATATAATAACTCATATAAATTTCAAGCTATTTTATAAAGCGTTACTTTTAAATTCAACATAAAATAGTGTAAAATTACAAAAACTTTTAACAAAGGAATAAATTTGAATCTTAGCATTATTTTTGGCGGTATAAGTTATGAGCATGAGATAAGCATTGTAAGTGCTATTACTATGGCACAAAAACTTGGTAAAAACATTAAAATCACACATTTTATTTTTCTTGATTCTAATCATGATTTCTACCTTATAGAATCTAGCAATATGAAGTCAAAATATTTCAGCAGCCTATCCTATAAACAAGCTAAAAAGATTGAGATCGGTGCGGGTGGATTCTATCAAACCGGCTTTTTAGGCAAGAAAAAAATGCTAAATACAGGCTTACTGCTTAATCTCATACACGGCGGTGATGGCGAAGATGGTGTATTATCTGGCTTATTTGACTTTTATAAAATCGCCTACATTGGACCACGACTTGAAGCTAGCACATTAAGCTATAACAAGAGATTAACAAAGCTTTATGCAAAAGAATGCGGTGTTGAAACACTTCCCTACTATGTGCTAAAGCGAAATGAAGTCTGTGAGATTCCATTTGAACTGCCCTATATCATTAAACCTACATGTCTTGGTAGCTCTATTGGCGTATATGTAGTTGAAGATCAAACAAAGCTTTCTTATGGGCTTGATTGTGCGTTTGAGTTTAGCAATGAAGTCATTATTGAGCCGTTTAAAAAGGGGATAAAAGAGTATAATTTGGCTGGAGCAAAGGTAAATGGAGAATTTATCTTATCGCTTATTGAAGAACCCGTGAAAAAAGATTTATTAGGATTTGAGGATAAATATTTAGATTTTTCTAGGACTGAAGAGATTAAAAATGCAGAAATTACAGAATCTTTAACAAAAAACTTGCATGAAGCATTCAAAAAAATCTATAATACAACATTTGAGGGTGCGCTTATACGATGTGATTTTTTCGTATCGAGTGATAAAATCTATCTAAACGAGATTAATCCAATCCCTGGTAGTATGGCAAACTATCTTTTCTCTGATTTTGAATCCGTGCTAGAAAAGATCGCCACTTCCCTGCCAAGAAAACATGCCATTAATATAAACTATCAATATATTAATCAAATCCAAAGCGCAAAAGGGAAGTAATCTAATTTAGATTCTAAATGCGCCAAAACTTTAGAATCTGTTGCATCATGCACAAAATTTAGTTTCAGCTTTAGTTAATATATAAAAATCTTCCTTAATGTTGCTCTTGATGTTCTTCCCCCAAAATAACGCATATAATACCCACAAAGCCAACTGCTATGCCTATATATTCTTTTATTGTGAGATTTGGTGGGGAAAAGAGAAAAGATATAAATAAGATTCCAATCATACCTACAATCTCCCATACAGAATACGCCACGCCTAAGGCGATTTTACGCAAAGCAAGAGACATGCAGTAATATGAAGCCGCAATCATGCTTAGCATAACAGCCTTTGCTATCATTGGCGGGGCTACTTCCACAGAAGCAATATCTACAACACCATCACTGCTAAAAGGCTCAAGCCATAAAGGGATAGCATTTAGCATAGCCACACCACCAACTTCAAGCAAAATCGCAATAATCAAAAAAGTCCATGCGAGTGTGCGAGTTTGCCCTGCATTTGTCTCTTTAGAATCTTTTATTGCATTCTGCATATTATCCCCCTTACAGCACACTTTTTGTGTCAATGTGGGGCAGTGAAAAGCTTTTTGCCACAGATTCTAAGGCGATTTTACCATCATAAGCATTTAAGCCACCGATTGCACCGGGCATTTTTAGCATTTCTCTCCAGCCTTTATTTGCGATACATTGCACATAAGGCAAAGACTCATAAGAGTAAGTGATACTTGAAGTGCGTGCAATCACGCCGGGTATATTTGGCACACCATAGTGGATTAAACCTTCTTCAATATAGGTTGGATTATCATGTGTTGTTTGCCTTGAAGTCTCGATACATCCGCCAAGATCCACAGACACATCTAGCACAACACCACCTTTATTCATAAGTCTTAAATGCTCTCTTGTGATAACCTTTGGCGTTGCAGTTGCAGTTACTAAAACCGCACCGATGAGTATGTCTGCTCCGCTTAATGCCTGTGTTATAGAATCTTCATTTGCGTATAGCACCTTGATTCTATTCTCTAGTGCAAGTGGGTGGTTTGCTATCTTTTGCGTATCAATGTCAAGCACACTTACATCAGCACCCATGCCTACTAGTATCCGTGCTGCGTTCATGCCTACCGCACCGCCACCGACAACCACCGCTTTCGCAGGGGCTACACCAGCACAACCGCCAATAAGCACACCCCGACCGCCATAGTTTGTAGCAAGCAATGTCGCAGCATGCTGTGCGGCAAACTTGCCTGTTACTTCACTCATCGCCGCTAATACAGGATAATTACCCTTTGGTCCGGCTATCGTCTCACCACATATTGAAGTAACTCTAGATTCTACCAACGCACTCGCAAGCTCTTTGGAGTAAGCAAGATCAAGGAAGCTATATAGAATCATATCATTTCGCAGATATTTAAACTCAGATTCAATAGGCTCTTTACATTTTACAATCAGTTCAGAATCTTCCCATATTTTCTTAGCACTTGAGACAATCTTTGCCCCCGCTCTCTCATAATCCTTATTTGTATAGCCTATGCTGCTACCTAAGCCATCTTCTACATAAATGACATGATTTGTGCTTGATTGTTGTAATAATGCCACATCACTTGGCACAAGCCCCACTCTATGCTCGTGATTCATAATCTCTTTTGGAATGCCAATAAACATTATTTCTCCCTTATATTTTCTTATATTCATAAAAGGCTAATTGTTATAAAAGTGTCATTATATCGCAATAATGCGTAAAATGTGTTAGTGTGGTTATCTTTGTGTTGTGTAACATTGTGAGATTTGTCCTTGCGGTATCGTGTGCTAATTGTGTTTTTATCAGCAGTAATATATCCCTCACTTTTTAAAAGTACAAAAAGCTTTTAGGGTGCATTTGTGTAGAATCTGAAACTACATTGCCCGAACCTAAATCAACATGGAATTCTAGACTTAAAATAAAATAGATTTTACCCCACACGGATTGTTTTAATTCTAAGCCATGCTATGCTATAAAATATCGGTGCAAGTATGAGACATATAATCCCAAGTGGCAACACAAAGCGACCGACTAATCCCGCACATAGCACAATATAAAATGCACTCATAAAGAGCTTTTCCCCTGTAATCTTGCCTAAAAGCCTTAAGTATAGAATCATGCCTATAAATATACTAATTGTCGAAAGCCCTATAAAGCCAAAGAAGAGTTCCCCACTCATCTCAATACCAAAGATTCCAGAAAATAACGCTAATAATGTAATAAAATACATACTACCAGATGACATAAAAAAATAAAACATAAGTGTCTTACTTTGTGCCTGCATGGCGATTTGTTTTGTGAGTAAAAACTGCATATACGCTGCGATAAAAAGTGGTATTACAAGTATAGACAATATAAAGTTACAAACTAGCATGATTTTTACTCTGCGTTTAAAAAGTGTGATATTTTCAAGCGGGATAATATAACCCTTTGGTGTAGATTCTACATGTATTTGGCTTGTATTTGTTGATATAGATTCTGTGGTTGTGTGTTGATTGTTTTGTGGTGTTATCTCTATATCAATATTACAAGCTATGTCATTATGTATATCAAAAATAACTTGCCTGTTGATTAATGAATAGCCTTGTATATCATAAAGATTATTAATGTGTGTAAGGGATAATTCGTATATTTCGCCATTATCTGCTTTAATAAAGCCATTTGATAAAATCACACCCTTTAACTTTTTGCTTTGCATTATCACTCCTTATTTGTTGTAATTATAGTAAAAAAGCGTGATTTCATAAAAATATTTGCTTTTATGCTAGAATACCACACAAACAGAATCCAATTCAGTAAGGAAAACAATGCTTTCACGCGATATTGTAACCTATTCAAAAGTGCGTTATGAAGTGCGCGCATACATGGTTTATCTTTTTACACAAAACATTAAAAACTTTATGCCAAATCCAAGCTTTGACAATGTATTAGAAGGGCTCACACGCATTAAAGATGAAATAAAAGTCTTTGATTCTATGTATATTTTAGATAAAAACGGCACACAGCTAAGTGATGTTTTACAACCAAATGGTGCATTGCCAAATGAAAATAAAAACTTTTCTAATCGTGCCTATTTCTATGAAGCCATAGAAGAGAGACGATGTATCATCACAAACCCCTATCCATCAAGGATTGATGGCGATCTTGTCGTAACGGCTGCTTATCCCGTGTATAATGAATCCCATGAGTTGCTTTTTGTTGTCTGCATTGACATTCATTTGCGTGATGCGATAAAGATTAGCTCACCTAGCCTATTTTTTGGAATCTTCTCTAACTTTAGCATTGCTATGTATTTTTTATGCTCTGTTTCACTTGCCTTTGTTTCAATCATTTTGATTGTAAAGGGTATAGTGAAGCTATGGTCAGAAGACTTATTACAATTTAGCGATTTTAAAGTAGAAGATATTTTTGAATCCACCATACTCCTAACCCTAGCCCTTGCTATATTTGACTTAGTAAAAGCTATTTTTGAAGAGGAAGTATTAGGAAAAAACACAAGGCAGAAAACCTACACAGTCCATAGGACAATGATACGATTTCTAGGCTCTATCATCGTAGCCTTAGCGATTGAAGCCTTAATGCTTGTGTTTAAATTTAGCATTGATTCACCAGAAAAGCTCATATATGCAGTATGGCTTATCTTAGGTGTAGCGATACTTCTTATCGCATTAGCCATATATGTAAAGCTCTCATTTGCTGCTCAACAAAACAAAGATTGATAGATTTAATACAAGGATAGATATGTTCCCATTTAGTGATACCGAGCTTTTAGCCCCCGTGCGACAAAGTATAAATAGTGTGCGTCCTATACTGCTAAAAGATGGCGGTGATATTGAGATTGTAGAGATAAAAGATGCTTGTGTCTTTGTGCGTTTTTATGGTGCATGTAGTGGTTGTCCTAGTAAAAATGCGACTTTACATAATGCGATCTTAGCTACTCTGCAAAGAGATATCCACCCAGATATTAAAGTGAGTGAAGTTTGAGATGAAGTCATGTATTCTTTCACTTTGTGTGAGTTGTGGGCCTACAGGGTAAAAAGACAAACAGCAAAACGGAATTCAGATTCCTTTTCTGTTTAAACAATACAAATGCAAGCAAATTGCTTTTAAAAATAAAATCAAGCAAAACCCAATGTAAAAAAAAACAATTAACTATTACCCTTAAAGATTCTAGGCAGAACAAAAATATTAATTAAACAGATTTTCAAAGAAAGGAACAAGCTGTAATACCGAATCTTTGCGATCCATATATACAGCTCGTAGCAGAAAAATGGAGAAAATATAAAAGAATCTTATCTTTTTGAGAATTGTGGGCTTCTTCTAGCTTTACGCTTACCATATTTTTTACGCTCTACAACTCTTGCATCGCGTGTAAGCAATCCAGCACTTTTAAGCTCTTTGCGGAACGCATCTCTATCAAAGTTATTTAACGCCTTTGCGATACCGCTACGCAAAGCTTCAGCTTGTGCGGAGTAGCCACCACCAAGTGTAATCGCACGAATATCTACTGATTTATCCTGCTTTGTAAGCACAAGCGGCTGCATAACTTTCATTTTGATAGAATCATGTCCGCCAAGCCACTCATCTAATCCTATATCATTGATTGTAAGTTTGCCTGTCCCACTGCTTAACCATACTTTTGCAATCGCAGTTTTTCTTTTTCCTGTTGCATAAACCTTACTCATTACATTCCTTTATTATGCTTTTTTAGAATCAGCCACTTGAGCTGTGTGTGGATGTGTAGCACTTGAATACACTTTTAGCTTTTTAATCATAGCACGACCAAGTCTTGTTTTTGGTAGCATACCTCTTACTGCAAGTCTATACAACTTTTCTGGTTGCTTCTCAAGCATTTCTGCTAAAGTCTTTGACTTTGTGCTACCAAAATAGCCTGAATGTGTGAAGTATTTCTTATCATCAAGCTTATTTGTGCCATTAAACTGCACTTCTTTTGCATTGATAATAACAACAAAATCACCGCAATCTAAATGCGGTGTATAACTTGCCTTATGTTTGCCTCTTAGTAGTGTCGCTGCTTCAGCGATTAATCTACCAAATACCTTGCCTTTTGCATCAAGGACAATCCAATCTCTTTGGATTTCCCCCTGCTTTGGTGTTTTAGTGAGTTCCATAATTTGCCTTTAAAACATGTAAAATATTTTTAAAAACAGAATTCTAATCAGTATTTACTTAAATATAGCTTAATTTAAGTTAAATTTAATATTTAAAGTCCCAAGTGTATCTACTTAAAGATTTGTTTGCTTTGAATATATAAGCCAATTATGACAATAGTATGCAGTTTTGTAACATGTATATATTTGCAGTATCGATAATATACAATGTGCTAGAAAAATGCTTGAAAAAAAGATACAATGCAATCAATCTAGGGGTGTTATTGTGCGGCTTTATAGAATCTTTGTTGCACAAATGGGGCATTGCTAGACTATATAAGCTTTATTTACAGAAAGGATTAATATGGGTAAGAATACAGTAACACTCACAAACAATGAGACAAATGAAAGCTTTGACTTTGATTTGATCAATTGCACAAGGGGACCAAAGGCGATTAATTTTAGCAAACTCTACGAGACTGCAGGGATTTTCTCTTATGATCCCGGATATGGCAGCACAGCAGGGTGTGAATCTACTATTAGCTATGTTGATGGTAAAGAGGGGGCACTGCTTTATAAGGGCATTCCTATCCAAGATTTAGTAGCAAAATATAGCTTTACAGATGTATGCCGTTTGCTTATCACTGAAGATGGTTTGCCAAAAAATAAGGAAGAATCACAAGCTTTTGATCTTGAGCTAAGGCATAGGGGATTTTTACATGAGCGACTAAAATCTGTCTTTGCTGCTTTCCCAGATAAAGCACACCCTATGGCCACGCTATCAGCACTCGTAAGCGTTTTGGCAACGCTGTATTATGACCATAAAGAAATGGACGATGAAGATGATTATCAAATGATGGCAAGAAGAATCATCGCAAAAACGGCTACAATGGTAGCATTTTGCTATCGCCATAGCGTTGGTGCGCCTTTCATTGAGCCAGATGTATCAAAAAGCTATGTAGAAAACTTTTTATACATGTTGCGGGGTTATCCGCATGGCAGATTCAAAAATACGCTAAAGGGTGAAGAAGGCATTGATGCAGTAGAGATTGAAGCCCTTGATAAGATTCTAACACTACATGCAGAACATGGACAAAACGCTTCCACCACAACGGTGCGAAATGTCGCTTCAACAGGCGTGCATCCTTATGCAGCAATCTCTTCAGGCATTGCAGCACTTTGGGGACCAGCACACGGCGGTGCAAATGAGGCAGTTTTACAACAGCTGCGTGAAATCGGCGATGTTAAAAATGTAGATAAATATGTCGCTAGAGTGAAAGATAAAAACGACCCATTTAGACTTATGGGCTTTGGACATCGTGTGTATAAGAACTATGACCCAAGGGCAAAAACTCTAAAAGCCTTGAAAGATGATTTAAATAAACGCGGTATCAAAATGGATATGCGTTTGAG
The DNA here is from genome assembly GCF_900198365.1 of Helicobacter bilis. Classification (GTDB taxonomy): domain Bacteria; phylum Campylobacterota; class Campylobacteria; order Campylobacterales; family Helicobacteraceae; genus Helicobacter_A; species Helicobacter_A bilis_B. The sequence continues at coordinate 7,792 of NZ_FZMS01000045.1, forward strand.
TGAAATCGCAGAAAAAGTGGAAGAAGTAGCGTTAAGTGATTCATACTTTATTGAGAGAAAACTCTATCCAAATGTGGATTTTTATAGCGGTATTATTCTCACTGCCTTAAAGATTCCAACAGAGCTTTTCACACCTATATTTGTTTTAGGTAGAATGCCCGGCTGGTGTGCTAACTTGATAGAGCATGTAAAAAATCCATCGGTAAGAATCACACGCCCACGACAAGTTTATTTGGGGAAATAGTTTAGAATCCGACTGCCTATTGTCCAAAATAGTTGGAATTTGACATAAAATTGCACCGCATTGTTATGCGTAGTTTTATGCCTGTAAGATATCCTATGGTATTAAACAACAGCAAATTATTCCTAAACATACACACAAAATAATAAACAAATCTCAAACATTGTTATAAAAATATAGAAATATTTTGCTACAATAATGAGAAAGCAATTTTTTAGGATAAGTAGGGGTATTATCATGTTAGAAGATAAAATTTTTGAGTTGGCACAGCGTGTAAAAACACAAAAGGACAACATTAAAACAGAGGAAGCCACAAAGCATAGCTTTGTATTACCTTTTCTTAGTGCACTTGGGTATGATGTGTTTGATAATCATGTGGTTGTGCCGGAATTTGTTGCAGATATTGGAACAAAAAAGGGGGAAAAAGTTGATTATGCTATATTGAAAGATGGCAAACCACTTGTGCTTATTGAAGTAAAAAATCATAGTGAAAATTTAAATAATCATAATAATCAGCTAGCGCGTTATTTTAATGTTGTGTCTGATGCAAAATTTGCGATTTTGACAAATGGCACAGAATATCGCTTTTTTTCTGATTTGGATAATGATAACATTATGGATCAATACCCTTTTATGATTTTTCATCTAGAAAATATTAAACAACGAGACTTGAAAGAACTTGAAAAATTTACCAAAGAACAACTTGATATAGATTCAATCGTGCAATTTGCAAGTATTGCAAAAAGCCACAAACAAATTCAGGAAATTTTCAGGAATCAAGTAGAAAATCCAGATGATGATTTTGTGAAGTTTTTTGCAACGAAAATAACATCAAGACGCATGACAGAAAGCATTATTAATGAATATAGAAACTATACTAAAAAAGCTTTGTATGAAATTATTAATGATTTGGCAAACGAGAAAATCCTAGCCGTTAAGAATTCTCTTTCAAAAGACGAAAAACAAGATGAAGCAGAAGTAAATACTAATGAAGAGGAACTTATTGTTACCACAGAAGAAGAATTGCAGGGATTCTACATTGTCAAGTCATTTTTTGCGGAATGTAAGAATTTTGATATTGAGAGAATTACATATAAAGATACCTTTAGTTATTTTGGAATCTTAGCGGATAACAATTTAAGAAAATGGTTTTGTCGGCTATGGTTTAATGGTAGCAAAAAATACATTACTATCCCTACAACTGAAAAAGATAAGCGTATAGATTTAGAAAATATTAGTGATATTTATCGATACAAACAGGAGATTTTGGCAGCTTTACACTAAAAACAAACGAGCAGTTGTCGTAAAAGAATATGATTCTATATGGAAACTGGCATAAAATTATATGATACTTCTATCATCTTGTTTAAAATACAATATTTCATTTTTTGCTTTAATTTTGTATTGCAAAATTCGCAAAAAGGCATGTCGTGGTTATATTAGGTAGCACTGGTAGCATAGGTATAAACGCACAAAAAGTTGCAAAGCAATTTAACATAGAGATTGAAGCCCTTGCGTGCGGTAGTAATATCGCATTGTTTAATGAGCAGATTAGAGAGTGTAAGCCAAAGTTTGTAGCTATCGCTGATGAAAAAAAGCTTAATATGTTACAACCACAAAATAGCATGGTTTTTGTTGGTGAAGAGGGCATTTGTAAAATGCTTGAAATATGTAAATCACAAAAGATTCTAAATGCGGTGGTAGGCTATGCTGGTCTTAGCTTTAGTCTCAAGACTATTGCATTACAAAAAGAACTTATCCTTGCCAATAAGGAATCCTTAGTGGTTGCAGGACATTTGATAAAGCAAAATATCATGCAAAACTTAGAATCTACTAAAGATTCTAAGCATACAGAATCTAACATAAGAAACTACATGCTAGAGCATATTTTTCCCATTGATAGCGAACATTTTAGTTTGTGGTCTTTACTAGCAATTTTAGATTCTAAAAATAAATCAAATATTACGCATTATAAAGCTTTTAAGAATCTCTATATTACCGCTTCTGGTGGGGCTTTAAGAGATTTTCCACTAGAAAAGATTCCATACGCTACACTAAGCGATGTGTTGAAACATCCAACATGGAGTATGGGGCAAAAAATCACAATAGATTCAGCAACACTTGTAAATAAGCTTTATGAGATTTTAGAGGCTTATTGGCTTTTTGATACAAAAAACATTCATGCTTTTATTGAGAGAAGTTCCCTTGTGCATGCTTTTATAGAATCTAGTGATAATTCATTAAATGCTAGTGTAAGTTATGCAGATATGTGTTTGCCCCTTGCTTATGGCATGGATAGATTTAAGGCACAAAATAGTTTTTGCATAACGCCACTTAGCATAAATGACTTTGTAGAAATAAATTTTCAAAAAATACAGACAGATCGCTATCCATTATGGGCGTATAAAACGCTTTTACTAGAAAAGCCACATTTAGGCATAGCCCTAAATGCTAGTAATGAATTAGTCCAGCAATATTTCCTGCAAGAAAAACTTCCCTTTTACGCACTAGCAGAAGTAAGTATGCAGGTATTAGAGAAAATGAAAGATACAAAGATCCCAAACACTTTAGAATCTATCCTTGCTTTTAGACAAGAGGCAAGGGCTTTAGCGGAATTTTTTATAAAAAACTTGAAACAAAGATAAAAGTCCTTAAAGATATGCTAAACTCTCAATATTATTTTATTTTGAGAGGTGTTTCATGGAACAGATAAAGACTTTAAAGCAACTTCAGGCAGATTCATTAGTTTTCTTTACAAAAACTCACAATTACCACTGGAATGTAAAAGGCAAAGATTTTCCACAAGTCCATGCGGCAACAGAAGAGATTTATAATCAATTCGCAGAAATCTTTGATGCTTTAGCAGAGAGAATCATACAGCTTGGCGACACTCCGTATGTAACGCTAAAAGAAGTGCTTGATAAAGCAAAGATCAAAGAAGAAAGCAAAACTAGCTTTAAGTCAAAAGATGTATTAGAATCCATTTTAGAAGATTACAAATATTTCTTAAAAAACTTTAAAAAACTTTCAGAAGTGGCAGCAAAAGAGAATGATACGACTACACAAGGACTTGCAGATTCACAAGTAGCACATTTAGAAAAAGCAATTTGGATGCTTAACACACAACTTGCATAGGTAGGCTTGTGTGCCTTACTCCATTAACAAGCAAGATTCCATAATGCAGCAAGGTATCATAGAGGATACCTTAGAAGCGACCGATCTTGATATGCGTATATCAAATGATGAGAAGGAAGAGCTTGTAACCTTTGATGAAAAAAGGGAGGGTATAGGGAGATTTAATCTTCTTATAGCATTTTTCATTCTATCTGTCATTATGGCTATTTTTATCCCAAAGATTTTTATTTCTAATAATATTTATTACACAAGTCGAGAAATTGCAAGGCTAAATGCTGAAAAAGAGCTATTATATGAAGAAAGAATGCGATTAAAAAGAGAAATAGAGATTATAAACAACAAGCATTTAATGCTAGAGTTAGGGACCAAATAATCAAGTAGTGTGGGAGAGATTCATATAATGCAGGATATATTTGTATTTGGTGGCGGTGCTTGGGGACTTGCCCTAGCTCATGCGTTTAGTCAAAAAAATCGTGTTTTTGTATTATCAAGGCGAAAGCTAAATCTCACACAATATGGCAGTGATATTATACAAGATTCTAATACCCCTTATCAACTTAGCTATGATGACTTTATAACACACTATAAAAATTCTAGGAATCCACTTTGTGTGATCGCCATTGCAAGTGCTTTTTTACGAGAGTTTATGCAAAAGGCAAATTTTTTGGAATCTGTGCGTAATGATATGCAAATCCTTGTAGCAAGTAAGGGGATAGAGCAAGGTAGTGGGGCTTTTGTCAATGAGATTTTAGAGCAGTATTTTAAGGCAGATTCTATGTGCTATCTTGCTGGACCTAGCTTTGCTAAAGAAGTGATGAAAGGGCTTCCTTGTGCGTTAGTGATACACTCAAGCAATGAATCTTTAAGCAAAAGATACGCACAATGCTTCCCTGATTTCATTAAAACCTATGTGCAAAATGATGTTATAGGTGCTGAAATCGCAGGGGCATATAAAAATGTTATTGCCATTGCTGGTGGGATTTGCGATGGACTAGGGCTTGGGAATAATGCTAAGGCATCACTGCTTTCTCGTGGGCTTGTTGAGATGGCGCGTTTTGGCGCGTTTTTTGGTGCAAAACAAGAAACTTTTTTGGGATTATCTGGTAGCGGGGATTTATTTCTTACCTCAAATTCTACAATGTCAAGAAACTATCGCGTAGGTTTTGGACTTGCTAGCAATAAATCACTAGAAGAGATTCTAAATGAATTAGGCGAAGTAGCAGAGGGCGTATATAGTGCAAAATCAATCGTGCAAATCAGCAAAAAGCACAATCTCTACACACCCATAGCCTTTGAAGTCCAAGCCATTTTAGAAGGTGGTGCCGTGCAAGTTGGATTAAAAAATTTACTTGCGAATAAGCTGAAATAATATGGTCGTATATTAGGGATATAAACCTTTCAGAATAAACAACACAAAAAAGGAAACCACCATGCAACATAACACTACCACAACACAATCTCCACAAAACAAAAAAGTAGGCGTTGTAATACCGATCTATAATGTAGCACCATACTTGAGAGAATGTCTAGATTCCGTAATAAATCAAACATATAAAAATCTAAGCATTGTTTTAGTCAATGATGGCAGCACAGATAATAATGAAAGTCTAAATATAGCAAAAGAATATGTAGCAAAAGATTCTAGATTTATACTTATAGATAAAGAGAATGGTGGGCTATCTAGCGCTAGAAATGTAGGTATTGCATGGTTTAGTGAAAAGTATGAAGCAAAACTAGATTCTAGTATAAATTTAGAATCTAGCACAACATATACAATAGATTCCATGCTTCAATATAAAGATAAAGT
>NZ_FZMS01000022.1 GCF_900198365.1 Helicobacter bilis
GCTTAATATGACGATTAAAGTAATATGACAAGATTATAGATTGCATGACTTACTACCGCAAGGGGTGTAATGACAAAAAAAGGGCAATTAGTTTTTATAAACCCTTTATGTAATACTAAAAATATATGCCTTTGCCTGTAAATACAAAAAACTTGAATGAAAATAATGAAGTAATAAAAAGTAGATTCTATTAAATAAAGAAAGTTACCAAGCTACCCCCAAATCCATTAAGATAAGGGGAGAGCAAGGAGGCGTAAAACTTGGAATTACTGCTTGCTATGAGCAGACAAACAAGTGTAAGACTAGCTTAAAAGTCTTAAAATGTTTTGTTGCACAGCGTTTGCCTGACTTAAAGCGTAGCTACCAGATTGTGCTAGGATATTGAGTTTATTAAAGTTTGCAGACTCTTGAGCGAAATCTACTTCTCTAATATTGCTTTCAGCCGCTTTAACATTTACTTGTGTTACAGAAATGTTATTCACGGTTGAAATCATTTGCCCTTGAACAGAACCTAAATCCGCACGGATTCTATCTAGAATCTTAGTCGCAGATTCAGCAATATCCATAACAACCATCGCACCACGCAAAGTAGTAACACCAGCACCAAGCTCCGCACCACCACTTGCAACAACTTTATTGAAATTCGCGCCAGCAGCACTTTTAACATCTTTGTTAAACGCACCCATAGTATCACGCAAATTCACAACGGTTTTAGCAACATCTTTGTTGTCAAAACCTAAAGCCTTGTAAGTGTTTTTAGCATCAGTCCCAGACATTACGATAATATCTCTAGAATCTAGTCTGCTAAGAGATAATCGTCCATAGTTTTCAGAACCTTTACCTTCAAGCTTTTGACCACCATTCATAGATTTTACCGCTACTTCTGGCACTTTACCATTTTGACCTTTTTCGTTTTTACCAATAGAAATCTTGATACCACGACCATCAACACTTCGCAAGTTTAGTCGCCCTCTCTCATCTGTGTAGGCTTCAACACCTGTTTGGTTTGTTACCGCGTTGAATGCTTGCACCAAACGACCATCAGAGTCCCCAGCTTTAATGTCATTAATATCACCAAGCGTAATACCATTAATGATAATCTTTGACATTGTCCCTGATTTTACCGCTTCATCAGAAGTTGAGATAACATTTGCGACTGCTCTAATACCTGTTTTATCAGAGTTCTTATTGATAACTTCAGCTAACACACCAATACCTGTGCCAACGCTTGTAGAGATTTTAACAGACTGCAACTTCACATCATTCACACCATCAACATTTTTGAAAACTGTGCTAACAGTGCCAGACGCTGTAATTAGCCCGCCTGTCATAATCCTTACTTGCCCGATTTTATCACTTGTTGTTGCACCAATTGAAGCTTTAATAGATTCATTTGAATAAGCACCAACTTGGAATTCTTTGTTTGTAAAAGCACCAGATAGCAACTTCTGACCATTGAAGGAAGTAGTATTTCCAATCATATCAAGACCTTGGATAAGTCTTGTAATGTCTGATTGAATCGCTCTTCTTGATTCAGTAGTTTGTCCATCTTGTGCCGCTTGTGTAGCTTTCACTTTCACAGTGTCAAGAATTTTAAGCTGCTCGTCCATCGCTTTATCAGCAATTTGGATAATCCCCATAGCATCATTTGTGTTGCTAATTGCTTGTCCCAATGCACTTGCTTGACTACGCAAACTATCTGCGATAATCATACCAGAAGCATCATCTGCTGCCTTGTTGATTCTCAAACCTGAACTTAACTTTTCCAAAGAATCTTTCAAACCTCTTTGGGTAACAACATTCTGCACATGCGCATTCAACGCATTGATATTAGTATTGACTTGAAAAGCCATTTTTCACTCCTTGTGATTAATATTGTAAATATCCCAAGCATCCTTGCTTGTTACTCTCATATCGACATATTTTTAAAACTTTAAAGTATTTTTTTACAGATTATGATTTATTTTATTGTGAAGGTTTGTCTCATGTATTCAAAAGATTAAAAAATAACTTGTATAACATGAGACTCTAGCAGCATATCGACTTGCAAACATTGTGAATATATTATAACAACTCACTATTCACAAGTTTTTCTAGCTGTTTTTGTTTAAAATCATCATTGCAAGAAGTAAAAATCATGTTTTTATTTTTCACTAAATTGTTTATTTTGCATCCGCCTGAGCATATATATTTTAGTTCGCAATCTTTGCATTTTTCTATATGTTCTATCGAAGTGTTGTTGTTGATTGTATTAAATTCCTTAATAATGTGTTTGGCACTTGCAGTATATGGGATATGATAAGAAGAGAAATAACTACAAGGATATATCTTGCCATCAGAATCTATTACAATACTCGTTCCTATCCCGCAATTTTTAAATCGTATGTTTTTAACTTTTGAAGGTTCTACTGCAAAACCTAGCTTCCCTAGTTTTTTCATCAAATTAAAGACAACAATATTGGAATGTTGCATATCGTAATTTCTTAAGTCAAGCTCATGAAGTGCAGCACCAGACATTTCTATTTCATTGTTCAGTCTTATCTGCATATTCTTATAATCAAGCATTTTTACAAAATCAACAAGATTTTCTTCAATATCCAACAATGTGTCTGGGAGAATGGTAACTGCTAAATAAAGAGGTATATTTTTAGCTTTAATAAGATTAATTGCCTGTAAGACTTTTTTGTAATTGCCATATCCTCTATTTTGCTCATATTTTTCCGCCGATATGCCTTCCATGCTAATTTGTATATTTGAAACCAAAGGTTGAAGTTTATCGATAATGGATTCATTAATTAAAATCCCATTAGTAAATAATGACACCTTATGACCACGCAATCCCTCAAGAAGTGAAAAAATATTTTTATGTAGTAATGGCTCGCCACCAGATATTGTTACTGATGTATAGCCATTTATTATTGTAATGTCTCTCACTTTTGCTAAGATATTTTCGATATCTATCTGTTGCTTTTCCACTCTTCCCGCATTTATAAAACAATGCTTACAACGCATATTGCAATCATTTATCACATTAATATGTATGGATTTTTGTATATTATCCATTATCTCTTCATTTTGAGTTTGTGCAAATCCTTCCCTATAAAAATTGTTATTAAAAATTTTCTCAAGCACACTCATTCTTATAGAATAAGGATCTTGTGCGTGTATATTTTTTCTGTAAATAGCAAGAGATTCTTCTATTGTATGTTCACACAAGATACGAAACATGTCGTATTCATCATCATCTAAAACTATCCAAGTGGGATACTCTGGGGCAATCAGTAGATTTTTATTTAAAACCTTCTTATGTATAAAATTAGGAAAATTAATTCTTTCTGTCTCCACAAGTTCAATAGTTTCTGCATCAATTGCTCTCATATTAATTATCCTAAAATTCAGCAGAACACGCTAACAATCCTGTCGCTTATGAGTAGTTCTACATTGGCTTCTCTGTCTAATAACACTAATATCATTTCCTGTTTTAGTCGTCTTTAGCTTAATAACAATTTTCTTTTGCTGCATTTGCAATCCTTTATAAACGATTTGTTGAATAATACAAAAAAAAAAAAACAATTTGTCAAGGTTTTTTATGTAATTTGTCAATACACAACAATCATAGATATTTAAAATCAGTAATATTTTTATGTTAAAACGAGTAGCTATAATTAAGGCAAATTAACTATAAATTTGTATGTTAATATCATTCATAGTATGCGAGTTGAGAATATTATCAAACCGACTTAGAATTCCTTGCTTACAATTAACTGTCTAGCAATTCCCTAACAATCTACTCCGGCGCACTAATATGCTTTTCATTCAAAAGATTATAGAGTTTATTTTGGCTTTGAAATATTTCATGTGTAGTCCAGGAGAAATGGGTGTGCTGTTTGCCCAGAAATACATTATTTTCTTCGAAGTTAAAGTGAGTGGGTTTATTTGTTAAAAGATTCTCAATCATTAAAAATCTTTCTTGCAATACATGTATATCATTTGCATAAATCTCTTTCATATCTTTATCATAATCACTTGCTGAATAAATCTGTGCGATTTCATTGACCTTAATGATTAAAGATTCTAAAACATTAATCAAGTCAAAACCATATACAACGATTTGATTACTCGCTTCTGCCCTTTCACTCTTAGAATCTCTTAAATGATTTTTTAGCTCTTCGACATTATGTAAAAACTCTGCATATTTTGTTTGTATCATATTGCTATCAAGTGGCTTTATCTCTTTATTAGATTCTATTACAAGCGTGCATATATCTTTGAGTAAGCCCACTTGCTTTATAAGCAAAGGCTTTAAAAGATTATGTGCAAAACGCGGAAATACCACGCGAAAAACAATCACCGCAAATACAACGCCAATACCAATATCAACCAATCTATCAAGCACATACAATAAAAAGTCTTCATACATAATAGAATACATCATAACAAACAGGCACATCATAAAACCAGACCATAGCCAAAATGGAAATACGCGTAAATACACCACCAAAAATACAAGCAAACCAAAAAGCAAATAAAACACATACGCATTTGAAAATACAGAGATTCCAACCCCAACACCAATGCCAACAACCGCACTAAAAAAATACTCAAGGCTTACCTTTTGCATACCGCCAATTGAAGGACGCACCACACTTACAACCCCCATGCTAATCCATATCCCACGATTAATATGCAAAAGCGTAGCAAAGATAAGCGACATGCCAATCGCAATAGAGTATTTCACACTGAATCTAAAAGTAATATTATTATAATCAAAGGCTTTAGGGATATTTTTAAAACTCTTTTTTGCAGGTGGATTAAAGGCTGGATCAGGATTCTTCCCCACACGACAAAAAGATTCCATTTTATAGTAGAGAATCCTTAAAATATTTTGCAGTGCTTTCTCAACCTCATTTGCATTTTCTATACTAAGGACTTTATCTACTTGCTGCCTTTCTATCTTTGGGACTTTACCACTAAAAATTTTACTTAAACTATTAAGATTCTCAATGATTTCATGTTTGAGTAATGGATATTTTTTTGCGATTTTATAGTTTGGTAAAAGATTAATTATAAGATAAATATCCTCTATTCTATAAATATAAAATATCGCTCTTTTAATGTTTTTAATCATGTAGTTATCATTATAAAGACTTGATTTTGTATGCAGGGTTTGTTTGATATTATGAATGAGTGAAAAGGTTAAATCTTTATAGCGATTAAATTCACTTTGTGAATTGAGATTTTTCACCATATTTTGCAAATGATTAAGCACGGCAGGATAATACACTTGTGTGTATTTACCATAATTTCCCGGATTATTTAAAAGCAAAAATCCTATAATAATGCCAATCATAGCCCCACTAAATACTACAAACATGCTTTGATAAATAGGCAAAATCACATGGGAATCCACATATACCGCTGCTACTAATGAATTAACTACAACAGGGATAAACATACGATACAAATCAATAGAATGCGCCCTAGACATGCCGACACCAAAGCTTAAAAATAGCACAGGCAGAGCAAGCCATAAAATATCTTGCAAGCTATGCTCCCCATTTAATGCTTTTTCTGCAAGTATGGTAAAAAAGCCAACAGCTATGGTAGAACACACTGCAAAACCTAGTAAATGTGTCTTTCTATCGGCTTGCTGACTAAGTGTCGCATTGAGTAAAAATACTTGGATAGGTGTCATAGTAGCCCAGATTAAGACTTGCTGTCCAAAAAGCATATAATGTGTAAAAGCACTGATACTAATAGCTACCATAGCTTTTAGGGCATACATAAAGCTAAGATAGCCGGGATCATATATTTGCATGTATTTTTTTATGTAATTATGGTAGAAATTCAACCCTTTTTCCTTTTTGCATAATGTTTTATTTTAATAGGGAATCTTATTATACTAATTTATCATTATGGCATACAAAGTGATTTAAAAGTGAAAAATGTATTGGTGAAAATTTTAGTTTTTTTTGTAGAATGCTGTAAAATCTTTGGATCACATTCTTTACTCACTACCATTTAATAAAAATAATTATTCAGTTTTATATGCTTTAAATCTTGTATAGTAGTTTTGCATAATCGTTTTTAGATGAAAATAAAAGATTATGAATTGTAATTAGGTTATAAATTATCAAGCGGTGTAGCAACCATTACACCATGTTGTTTTATAATCATCACACATAGACAAATTTATAAAAGGCTACAAAACTCTATGTTGCCATAATCATAGATTTATATTATAATTTCGGTTTTTACAATGAAAATATTTGGAGATAAATATGTTACAAATTGAGGTTTCACAACAGGCTAATCTGCCTACTCGCTTTGGGGATTTCAAAACAAAAGCATTTCGCGAATACATGCCCAATGGTGAGAAAAGAGAGCATCTTGTCGTTTTTACAGAAAAGTTTGAGAATACGCCGCTAGTTAGGGTGCATTCAGAATGTTTGACGGGCGATGTGTTTGGGTCTAGGAAGTGTGATTGCGGTCCTGAGCTTGCCTTTGCTATGGAGCAGATTCACAAAGAGGGTGGAATGCTTATTTATCTGCGTCAGGAGGGCAGGGGTATTGGGCTTTTTAATAAGATTAATGCGTATAATCTGCAAGATAAAGGCATGGATACGGTGGAGGCAAATGAGGCACTAGGCTTTGCAAAAGATGCGAGGGAATATGAGATTGTAAATGAGATTTTTAAGCATTTTAATATCAAAAAGATACGACTTCTAACAAATAATCCGCGTAAAATAGAATCTATGAATAAATATGTCGAATGCGAAAGGGCAAGTATCATCATCGAGCCAAACGAACATAATAAAGACTATCTACAAATCAAAAAGGCAAAGCTGGGGCATTTGCTGTAAGGGCTTTTAATCTTTTAAAAGATTCTATTTTAAAGGGGTTTGGCTATATTAAATCATGTTTTAATGTCTTGCTTTATTATGGTTTGTAAATGTAATAAAACAGATTCTGTCATATTGGGTTTATAGTAGATTTAGATAGATTATAAAAGTGCTATTGTGGTGTTTTAAGGGGTGGTTTAGAATCTTAACCCCTTTATTTTTACTCATCTTTGAAAAGATATTGTAAAAAGGTTATGTTTATATTCTTTTAAAGTGTTTAGAATATAAAGATTCCCATGTTTTATTCTTCGCAGTATTCTTTAATAACATCATCGTGGTCAGCCCCTGGATCTCTGCTACCTTCAATTAACATAAATTCATCTAGAACCGATTCTGTTTCATCATTACTCAGTTTTTTCTTGGGACATTTTACAAATTCTATCATCATTTCATTACGATAGCGAACTGCACCTAGAAAATTTCCATCTTCAGTATAAAACTTATATTCATGTCTTCTGCCTTTAATATAAGTGCGTTCTTGTTTAATATTCCCATTTTCATAATACCACCTTTTTATGCCTTCTGCTTTGCCATTTTTATATGGTGTTTCACTTTCAAGCTTTCCATTTTCATAATACACTTTTTCTATGCCATCTAACTCACCATTTTTATATGGTCTTTCCATCGAAAGTTTCCCATTTATATCATACTTTTTTACGATACCATTTAATTTACCATCTTTGTATGGTGTTTCTCTCCATATATTACCATTTGAATCATACTCTGTATCAACGCAATCATTCTTTGTATATGGAAAAAAGAATCTGCACTCTGGTGGTTTGTTTGCTTGTAGTCCTTGCAGTGTGATAATGCTTACTAACCCAAAGCCTATTGCCATTTTCTTAAAATTAATCATATTAACCCCTTATAAAATCTAAAGCAGAATGTTGCGATTTTACAAAAAAAACAAAATCAAGGGGATTTAGATAGATTCTATATTTTGATGAAATTTTTAGAATCTTAGCTTAGGGCTAGAATATATTATAAGTTGTTAGGGGTTTGTATTCATAAATCTAGCTAGATTTTATAACTAGATAAGCCATAGATTTACAAGATTAAATCTGTAAAGCTTTCTTCTCATCAAGCACTTTAGCAAGTCTCTCTTTCAAGTCATTTAGATTCTCTTTATTTTGTGTTACAACGGCTTCTGGGGCATTTACGATGAAGTTTTTATTGTTTAGCATATTTTCCAGCTTTGTTATCTCTTTTTCTATCTTCTGGGCTTGTTTGTCTAAACGCTCTAGAATCCCTGCTATATCAAAGTTACTTGCCGCTAGATATACCTTTGTAATCTCGCCAATATCAGCGATACATTGGGCTGGTTTAGAATCTACAAATATAACTTCTTTTACTTTTGCTAGTTTTGCTACAAATGAGATGAAAAACACTTCAAAATTTATAGAAGATTCTTTAGAATCCAGACAAAGCGATTGTAATAAGTCTTTATCATCTTTTTGTAATTCTATAAAAACCTGTGGCAGAATATCGCCACTTATTCCTAAGTTTGCACGCATTCTACGAATAGTGGTAATAGAATCTAAAGTGATTTCAAAGCCTTTTTCTAATGCGGTATTTCTAGCGGTATCTTTTGGGAAAGATTCTATCATAATGGAGCGGTTGTCTTTTAATCCAGATTCTATATCTCGGCTTAGAAGTCGCTGAAATACATACTCGCTTAAAAATGGCATTAAAGGGTGTAAAAGCTTCATAGATTCTATAAGAATACTTGCAAGTTCAAATACACTTTCTTTATCTGCTTTCGCACATTCTATACCAATATCACAAAATTCATTCCACAAAAAGCGATATAAAATACTCGCATATAAATCAAAACGATAAGTATCAAGGGCATTACGCACTTCTTTTATAGCTAGATTTAGCCGTGATTTCATATAGATTCCAAGCGGGGTTTTATACTCATCTAAACTCTCTTTTTCACTGAATCTATACTCACTTCTTAGCTGACCTGCATAAAGCTCTAAGAAACTCATCGCATTTATAATCTTATTTGTAAAATTACGCGTGATTTCAAGCTGCTTTTGTGAAAGGCGAATGTCTCTACCCTGCACACATAAAAACGCAAGGCTAAATCGCACGACATCAGGGCTAAAAGTCGCACAAAGATTGAGTGGATCAATTACATTACCCTTTGATTTACTCATCTTTTGTCCCTTTTCATCAAGCACAAGGGCGTGTAGATATATGTCTTTAAATGCGATCTCTTTGCAGTTAATATCCGCGCTTAAAAGCATTCTAGCTACCCAAAAGAAGAGAATGTCAAAGCCAGTGATAAGCAAGGAATTAGGATGAAAATCTTTTAAATCACTCTCTTGCCATAACTCCCCCTTGCCAAAGTCGCCATTCCCAAAGCCTAGCGTGCTATGCGTCCAAAGCCCAGAGCTAAACCATGTATCAAGCACATCATTATCTTGTGTTATGTTTTTACTGCTGCATTTAGGGCATATTGGATTATCATCTTTACTTGCAAATTCATTCCCACATTCACAATAAAAGACTGGGATTCTATGTCCCCACCATAGCTGACGACTGATACACCAATCGCGTAAATCTCTCATCCACGCATCATAGTTATTCTTCCATTGACTAGGATAGAATCTTGTCTCGTTTTGATTTACTCTCTCTATTGCCCCTTTTGCTGCGTCTTTGCTTACAAACCACTGCTTTGAGATATAAGGCTCGATGATATTACCGCAACGATAGCATTTGCCTACTTTATTTGTATAGTCTTCAATCTTTTCTACAAATCCCGCCTTTTCTAATGCCGCGATAATAGAATCTCTTGCTTGAAGTCTCTCCATACCGCTAAACTCGCCACAATATTCATTTAAGATTCCATTCTTATCAAAGACTATTATATGCTCTAGATTATGCCTTAGTGAGACTTCATAGTCATTCATATCATGGGCTGGTGTTACTTTCACCGCACCACTACCAAATTCCATATCTACGATAGAATCTGCGATGATTTGTATCTTTCTGCCAATAAGAGGTAGTGTGAGTGTTTTGCCGATTAAATGCGTGTATCTAGAATCTTGTGGATGCACCATAAGGGCAGTATCGCCAAAAAATGTTTCTGGTCTTGTTGTCGCAACGATGATGTAAGGATTTTTTATACTAGAATCTTTTAAAGCACTTTCTATAATGTGTCCCTTAGAATCTACATATTCACTCAAGTAATACCGCAAATAATATAGCTTACCTTTATTCTCTTCATACTCTACTTCTATATCGCTTAATGCCCCATCATGTGTGCACCAATTAATCATTCTTTCGCCACGATAGATAAAGCCCTTTTCATACCAATTACAAAAAGTCTCTTTTACTGCGTTTATAAGTCCTTTATCCATTGTGAATCTTGTGCGTTTAAAAGCCGGAGAAAAGCCCATAGTCCGCATTTGCTCTAAGATTTTACCACCGCTTTCTTCTTTCCATTCCCATACTTTTTGTATGAAGGCTTCTCTACCTATATCTTCTTTTTTTATGCCTTGCTCTAATAGCTTTTTTTCTACGACATTTTGCGTTGCGATTCCTGCGTGATCAAGCCCGGGTTGCCATAGCACTCTAAAGCCATCCATTCTTTTATAACGCGTAATAATATCTTGCAATGTAAAAGTTAAGGCATGTCCTATATGCAGCACACCTGTAACATTTGGCGGGGGCATCATAATGCAAAATGGTTTAGAATCTTTATAATGTGGATTATAGATTTCATGGCAATTTGGCTCAAAATAGCCTTTTTTCTCGCATTCATTATAGATTAATTGTTCCCAATCGCTAGTAAATGCCCTTTTGTCGTTAATATTCTGTTCTGCCATATAATTCCTTTATAATATTTAGCGTTTATATGTGCTTTGAGTGATAGCAATGCGTAGTTCAAAGGATAGATTCCCTTTCTTTGTCTTTTGCACTATAAATGGAAGCTCAAGTATCGCACTGATATTTTTTGCATGTAGTCGCGGCACAATATCAAGGATTAAGGCTAGATTATTAATCCCTACTTCGCCTGTGATAGCATAAAACTGCTTTTTAAGCTGGTCTTGCGGTATAAGCTCTTCGCCCATCTTTTTTACATTTATGCGTAAAAAGCCTTTAGGTAAGTTTTTGCGTATTACAGATTCATTAATCACGCCATTAAAGACTTTTATTTTCTCATGATTAGCACCTGAAAAGGCATTAATCTTTGCTTGTGCGTTGTCTCTCACTGCCTTTGTGCTAGCTAATACTTCTTCTGTTACACGAGTAAATCGCACTTGTTCTTTATAGCTATCAACATTTGGCATAATATCTACATTGATATAGTAAGCAACCGCGGCAATAAATAGCACACTCCATACAATATGACGGAAAATAATATCTGGTTCTACATCTTTTAATATTGCCATATTTACGCCTTATATATTATCAATTCTCTCAATCAAGCCATCATCGCTTAAGGTTTGACTGATAGATTCAAAGTTTAGCCAACCGCTTGGAAGTTCATAAAAACTTGCGTTACTTCTTGCATAAATTGTGCGTAATTGCGACTGCAATGAAGTCTCAAAAAGCTCTCTACTGATAGTAGTCCCACGCATAAAAAGCTGGTTATTCTCAAATCTTATCGTGCTTATTTGCACCCCTTGTGGAATCATAGCTATAATATTTTGTATCTGCATACGCAGCTTTTCATCTCTTACATTAATCTTTTGTGCGACTTCAAGCTCATAATATAATCTCTCGCTTTCTTGTTCTAGATTCTTTGTTGATTGCACGATTCTTTCTTGCTCTGCCTTTGCTAGATTCTGTGTTTCTTTTAGATTCTCTACTTGTAATAAAAGCTGGACTTTAAAGACGATTAAAATGCCAAAAGCAAGTATAAAGTAGAATCCCCAAATCTTTGTAGCTGGTTTTAATACATGCTTTGTTGTTGCTTTTGTAAAACTATAAGTCATAATATTTCCTAACTATCTAACTCAATCTGCATAACATTTGTTAATTCTCTCAATAAATCAAGCCCAACAAGTGAAAAGTCTATCATAAGATTTGACTTTATATTATCCACTGCTTGAGATGAGATTCCATAACAATCAAAGAATACAATCTCTTCAATAAAATCGCTTTCATATAATGAATTATTATAAAAATCCTTGATTGCCGCTTGTAAAAGATTAATAATAGTCGTAGATCGCCCTAAATCCTGCAGGTTATCCATACTGGAGCCACCACTATCGTCATCATCACTAGAGCCACTTACATTTTCACTTGCCTCACTTGTAAGACTATCAAAATCAAAGTTTTCATAATCTTCTAACTCATCTTCTAATCCACCAAGCTCTGTATTTAAATCATCTAAGCCTTGTGCGGTAGAACCAGATTGTGTGCTTGTGCTAGATACTAGCGTATCTTCAGAGAGAGAAGAAGGCAGGGAATCTCTTACATTTGTTACACTCTCTCCCGCACTCATAGGTAAAAATGAGCCATATAAAATAGCCTTTCTCGTTAAAACTAATACCGATAAATCCTCTTTTTCCTGCAGCACAAAAAGCTTTGGTCTATCGCCCACAAAAGTTTTTGCTTTAAAAAACAGCAACACAAAAGGTGAGAATAAAAAGTCTAATCCCATAGCCTTTTTAAACATATTTTGATATTGTGTAATATCATCTTTTAAGATAAAGGCAAAAGCACTAGGCAGCTTTATAAACTTATATTCTTTCTCATTTACATTAAATGCGGCGAATTGATTTTTCTTCACACCGGGGACTAAGACTTGTTCTGTATTCTTAGAGAGTATAGCAACATAGCTATATGCGTAACGAGACTTTAGCTTCTTAATAAACTTAATCACTTCAGCAGAGAGATTCCCATCTAGAATCTTAAATTCTTTATCAATCTCTTCTACGATATGACCACCGCGTTTTTTCACAACCTTAATGCTACACGCAGTCGTGTTATAACTCACACCGATAAGCACAGTCGCAAAAAGTGGTCGAAAAAGCATACCAAGAATGCTCACAATAAACCTCATCTATTCAAATTTGCTAGTATTATAGCATATTTAACTATATAATTTTGGGATACTACATCATTATAAAGCAAAAGTCGCTCCATTCGTTAAAGGATTGAGGGTAGATAAAAGTAGTGAAATGACTTTGCAGAACCTAATTTCGTATTTATGTTTACATATATGAAAATATAAATACGAAATCTATCCGTGTGAGATACAACTATATTTTAAAAACAAACAACTTAAGACACCTCTATTTTCGACGTAAAAAACGCATAAAGTTTCTAGGATATTCAGAAATATCACGGACTCCTTGAATAATTTTTCTATATTTAAAACAATAATGTAGGAAATCCGAAGGAAGATTCCAATACTTTGCACTTATGCGTCTAAATTCTAAATGTGTTCTTAGCCAATACCCATCACCACATCTCCTTGCATCATTTGCACCTTGCATAATGATATGATCTAAAAATGCTGATATTTGTTCAGTATAAAATTCATATGGACTAAAATTATTAAGAAATATAGGTTCTCTTAATATAGATTCAAAAGCATAAGAATCATTATCAATTCTTTTTATTTCGTCTATTAAATCCTTAAAAGTTGGAAAATTGTGTGCGTTAATAAAGGCTTTTGGGTTTATCTCATAATCAATGAGTGAGTGAGAAATATTAGGGATTCTCATATCAAAGGTATCATTACCCCCCCCCCCCCGATTATTTATATTTTCACTATTTTTAGAATCTGCACATGTATTTTTATGGACTCTAAGGCTTGTATCTCCCCAATAGATTGGCACACAGCCAGCTAAGAACGCATCAAATAGCTTTTCTGTGAGATAGCCCGGATAGCTTGAGTTCTCAAAGCAAAGATTAAATTTATAGGACTTTAACCACTCAATTTTATCATCGACATTTCCGCCTATATTGTTTTTCCATCTACCACCAGAATCTACTCTTTTATATTTATTTAATGCCTCAAAAAACATATCTCTCTTATCTGTTAAGGCATTATTGCTTACCATAAAACCACAAAATTTTTCCTTTTTATCTAGTAGGCTTATCCTATTATCCATCTCTTTTTGTCGCATTTCATCACAAAAAACCCAAAACATATAGGGCAATCTCAGATGTCTATCTCCAAACTTAATATAATCATAGTCTATACTATAATCTGCTATGTTATAATCTGGACGAATATTCTCTGCTGTATAAAAAATACGCACACAATCATATTTTAAATGTTCATATCCACAAGGTCCATAAAGAATAAAATCGGGCTTATCGCTATATACTACATCATATTTCTTTTGTAATATCTGAATGAAAAAGTTATTGTAAAAATTTTCTTCGCAATCTTTATTCCACCAGTCAAGAACACGCATTTTTACTTGCTGTTTTTGCATATATTTCCTTAAAATCTTAATATATCAACGAAACTTTGGATTCTATCATATTTTACTAAAATGTTGCATACCAACTGATTTACCCATAGAGATTTGAGAATCTAGCTGCCATATTTTATCATCTTTAATGAGCGCACTAACTGCAGGATTTGCGATGAGAATCTCAAAATCAGCTGTTAGTCTTTCTCCATCATCATAAAGTTTCTGCGTGATAATGCCCTGCAAACATGTCGCAAGATTTGCGTGTATATTGCAATCACTTTGCTTCATACCTATCATTCGCGTTATAGCGTCCATGCAGTTATTCGCATGAAAGCTTGCAAGCACTAAATGTCCGCTTAAAGCATGTGTGATAGCAAGAGTTAAGACTTCTGGGCTTAGAATCTCGCCTATTAGAATCACATCAGGATCTTCTCTTAGACTCGCAATAAGGCTAGATTCAAAGCTTTTAGAATGCAAACCTATCTCTCTTTGATTGATTAAGGATTTATCGCTTTTATGGATATATTCTATTGGGTCTTCTAATGTTAGGATATGCTTTCTTGTGGTTGTATTCATATGATTTATCATAGCTGCAAGGGTCGTGCTTTTACCAGCCCCCGTTGTGCCGCATACAAGGATTAAGCCGCTTGTGTTTTCACAAAGCTTTGCTAGGGCTAGGGGTGCTTGTATAGAATCTAGTGTTGGCATTTGATTATTATATATACGCATAGCATAACTCGCACCATTTATAGTTGTAAATTTGCTGATACGGCATCGCACTTCCCCAATATATATACTAACACTTTGCTCGTTTTCTAAGTCTTTGCAAAGGTTTTCTAATGAAGTTATGAAAGGCATGATACTAGAGGCTATGTTATAAAGCAATACCTGCTTTTTCACACGAAAATAGATTCCATTATGTGTTAGGTGAATATCACTTGCATTATGTTTTATTGCATCATTTATCATCTGTTCCAAAATATTCATACACTTCCTTTCTTTACTCTAAAATATAGCGTTTCGCATATCGCAATGGGTGAGTGCTTAATAGTGTTTGTGAGTATATCACAATATCTAGCACTTGCACTTTTTTATCAATTTGTGGCTTACCTTCTTTTATGGTCGCACTATGGAAGATATATTCCCCATAGAAATGCGGGTCAAACTGAATAGAATCTTTTTTGCAATCCTTACTATCATATTGTTTATAGCATTGCAAGGCTATATCATGCAAGGTCTTTGCGTATAGAAGCGATTGCTTTTGAAAATATAGCATAAGTGTTATATCCTGCTTTATAGTAAGTGTCCGCAGAGTATGCAAGGCACTAAGGCTTATAGCAAGTGTGATAAGCAGGGCATAAAGGCTTATGAAGCTATTCTTTGTTTTGAAAGCTATACGCATAGATTCTATATCCCTGTTTTTATTGTAGGCATTTTCTGCCTTACTTTTTCAATGAGTATAGAATCTGCTATACACATATTGATAGAGCAGATTCTATATGAGAGAATGTCATGTGAGTTTATCTCTTCTCTAACAAACTGCATACTTTTGACATTATGCAATAAAATGGCGTTGTTAAAATACAGATTATCATTTTGTAAGGTTAAATTAGCCTTTGTGGTATTTAAAGAAAAGTCCATATACTCGCTCTTATCTGTATCAATAAAAAGCTTGTCATATTGCTCCCATGATATGTTATTTGGTGCTATTATAATGCTTTCTGGCTTTATACTGCCTAAATGTCTATTGATAAAAAGCTGTGTTTCAAAAAGACTTGCATTTGTTACAAGAAAATGCTGTATTTTGTAGTTTTGTGCTTTTAAGGCACTTATGCTTTTCATAAGGCTTACCCCTAAGATTCCAAGAGCAAATATCGCAAGTAGCACTTCTAGTATGCTAAAACCATATTTTGTATTCATGCTATATTTTATGCGTTGCAAGTGAAATCCATATTGTGTTAATTTTATGTAATATTGTAGCAGATTTTGATTTAGGAGTGGATTTTTTAGATACTTTGCCAATAATAGAAGTAACAAGTTTTGCATTATTACTTTTGCAAACACACATAAAATTCATATTAAGCAAATGTGATACTTGACATAACTACACATCAAGATTCTTAACATCTCGTGCGTGTTTTTGGATATATTGTCGTCTTGGCTCTACTTCATCACCCATAAAGATATTAAACATTTCATCAGCCATTTCATCATCTTCTATTTTTACTTGGACTAGAGTGCGGTTTTGTGGCGACATGGTAGTTTCCCATAACTCTTCCTTATTCATCTCGCCTAAGCCTTTATATCGGCTTATATCACCCTTTTTCCTTGTGGCTTCTTCAATCTCTTCTAAGCCCGTTATAATGTCTTTACCCTCTAAAAACTCAATCTCTCTTTCAGTGATTTTTTGATAAATCCTTTTACATTCTTTAAAGCTTATATCATGGAATAGGTTTCGCGTGATTTTTATCTCTGTTATGCCTAGATTTGTTTGTGCGTTTAGCGTAATGCTTACTTCATCAATGTGCTTTTTTAGGACATTATACTGCTTACTTAAAAGATAAGATTCTATATTTTTAGATAAAGATTCTAAATCATGTGTGTCAAGCTCATTTTCGACTAAATATCTTAGGACATACTGCACGCTATATCGTCTCTCTAAATCATTTACAAGCTGTCTATAATGTGCGATAATCTTTAGAATCTGTAATAGCTCATTATGCCCTATACCTTTAAAGTTAAAATGCTCTATACCATTTTCTATTAAAAAATCACTCAAAGCTTTATCATCTTTAAGATAGACTTCCTTTTTATTGCGTTTATATTTATAGAGTGGTGGCTGGGCGATATAGATATATCCGCCTTGCACTAAAGGCTTAAAATAGCGATAAAAGAAAGTCATAAGTAAGGTTTGTATATGGCTACCATCGACATCAGCATCTGTCATAATGATTATTTTATGATAGCGTAATTTTTCTTCATTAAACTCATCGCCAATGCCGCAACCAAAGGCAGTAATCATATTTTTGATTTCTTCGCTTTTTAGAATTGTATCAAGTCTTGATTTCTCAACATTTAGAATCTTACCGCGTAAAGGAAGTATCGCTTGGAATCTTCTGTCTCTTCCCTGCTTTGCAGAGCCACCAGCACTATCACCTTCTACAAGATAGATTTCACATTCACTTGGATCTTTGCTTTGACAATCAGCAAATTTACCCGGAAGAGTTGAAACTGATACCTTATTATCTTTTCGTGTAAGATCTCTTGCTCTCTTTGCTGCTTCCCTACCCCTTGCTGCGATAAGCACCTTTTGCATGATAAGCTTTGCTTGAGTAGGATTTTCTTCAAAAAACTTTGCCATTTTTTCATAGGTAAGCTTTTGGACTATGCCTTTTACAAATGAGCTGCCTAATTTACCCTTTGTTTGCCCCTCAAATTGTGGATCCATGATTTTGGTTGCAACGATAGCGACTAAACCCTCTCTCACATCATCGCCTAATACTTTTACATCTTTTTCGCGTGTATTCGCGTTTGCTTCAATATAGTTTAATATCGCACGACTAAGCCCTGCTCTAAAACCTGCTTCATGTGTGCCACCATCTGGCGTTCTAATATTATTTACAAAGCTTAGCACCTTTTCATCATAGCCTTCATTATAGGCTAGGGCAATTTCTATCTCTGAGTCATATTCATTTTCTGTTGCCTCAAAGCTTAGAATCTGTGTGATTAAAGTCTTTTTATTGATATCTTCTATAAATTGACTTAAACCCCCCTCAAAGTGAAAAGTTGTATCACTGCCATCTCTTTCATCTTTGAATCTTATCTTTATGTCATGTGTGAGATATGCCATCTCTTTAAATCTACGCGTAAGGATATTAGAATCAAACTCTGTTATCTCCATAATCTCTGGATCTGGGAAAAACTCAATAGTAGTGCCATGCTTTTTTGTCTCGCCAATTATTTCTAGCTCTGTAGTTGGGATTCCTTTCTCAAACTCTTGCTTATAGATTTTATTATTCTTATAAATTGTCATAATAAGCTTACAAGAGAGAGCATTTACAACACTTACACCAACTCCATGCAAACCGCCTGATACTTTATAAGTATCTTTATCAAACTTACCACCTGCATGTAATACGGTTAGAACAACGGTTGCTGCTGGCATATTTTCTGTTGGGTGCATATCAACGGGTATTCCCCTGCCATCATCTTCTATAATTGCACTGCCTTTGTCTGTAAGAGTAATTTTAATATTTTTACAGAATCCTGCCATTGCTTCATCAATAGAGTTATCCACGACTTCATATATCATGTGATGCAAACCATTTGTATTTGTATCGCCGATATACATACCCGGTCGTTTTCTAACCGCTTCTAGCCCTTTTAAGACTTTGATATTATCTGCTAAGTATTCTTTTGTTGTATTTTCCATTATTTTTCCTTTCTCTTTATTTATAGAATTTTTTTATATGATTTGTGGCATGATAACTTCTTCAAAATCCTTTGTTATTACAAAGATTGGTTTATAAGGATCATCAATAATGATTTCAAACTCATCTTGTTTAATATTACTGATACATTCTAATAAATGTCTATTCACAAGCCCTATTGTCATTGGCTCTGTTTTGTGATTTTCTATATCATTGATTGTAATTGAGGCACTTGCACCATTTATACCCTCTAGGGTTTCAAAAATGATTTTATTAGATTCAAATGTAACTTTAGCTCTTTGGCATATAGCATTCATTTGATTGAGAGTTTTTAGAATCTTTTCTTTATTGATTTTTAATGTTGGTAGTTGTGGTTTATTTGCAATAATGCTTTTAAAATCTGGGAAGTTTGCATTGATAAGCTTTGCATAAAATTCTATATTCTCACTTACAAAGCATAATGTTTCTATTTTATTACTATCTTGTATTGGCTTAATGTATAGCTCACAATCTGTTGAAAATAGTTTTAGAATCTCTTGTAATGTTTTTTTAGGGATAATACTTATAAAATCTTTATCGCATTCTGTTTGTTTTTGTATATAGCCTAGTCGTTTAGAATCTGTTGCTGCGATATTTATTTCTTTATCTTTAACTTCAAAAAGGATACCTTGCATAGCGATATTAAATGTTTCTTTATCGTTACAGCAGTGCATAATCTTTTTTAGAGATTGTAATAAGAAGTTGTTATTTATATCTATTGACTGAAAGCCTTGTTGTTCATTTTTGTAGTTTTGACTAAAAGGGAGTTCATTTATTTCAAAGATTGGGATTTTAAATACTGAAGCATTATTTTGTTTTATATAAAGATTCTCATTGTCTTGCTCTATGATAACTTCAGAATCATTTAGTCCTTTTATGAAGTTACCTATTGCTTCACCATTTACTGCACATTTTATTTCACCTTGTAATGAGTTTGTTTTGAGTATTGTGCGTATGTATATCTCATGATCTGTTGCTTTAAGGATAAGATTATTATCAATTGTTTCTAAGGATATATTTGCGGTGATATCGATCACATTTTTCTTATTGACTGCTGATTGCATATTTGTTATGGCTTGGTCGAGTATGCTTTTATCAATGCTTATCATATTCATGCGTTTTCCCTTTTAATAAAGTATAGCTGTTGTAGTAGTGTGCTTGAATAATGTGAATAAAGTTTTTTATTTTTGTTTTAAAGCGTTAATTAGGCACTTTTTGGCATTTGTATTTTGCTATTTTTATTCACATTTAATTCATTTTTAGGACACAAACAAAGTAAGAAGTATAACAAAAATATATTGGAATATGGCTTTATTTTCGTAGTTATTGTGTATTTTGTTTGAGTTTTGATAAGAGATTTTGCACTTCTATTTTTAGTGTATTGTCTTTTTCCATTTCTTGTTTGATTGATTTTATTTGTTTGCTTACTGCACTATGGTCTTTTAGGTTTAGCTCTGTTGCAATATGGGGAAAAGTCGTATTGATTGCTTCTCTTGCGATATAGGCTACTATTTTTCTTGATCTTGCTATGATTTTTTTACCCCTTGTTTTTGTTTTTATTTCACTTGGTTTAATGTTATATTCTCTTGCTATAAGATTCACTACATCATCAAAGTTTGTGGCTTTTTCCTCTATTTCTCTGTCTTTTAGTATGTTTTTTACTATTTCAAGTGTTATTGGTATATTCATAATTGACATATTGGCGTATATATCAATGATTGTTCCTTCTATTTCGCGTATATTATCATGGAGTTGTGTAGCGATAAAATTTATTATATTTGGTTCAAGCGTAATGTTATTTAACGCACATTTTTGCTTAATAATATTTATTTTCATATCAAGCTCTGGAGATTCTATCTTTGTCATCATACCCCCTGCAAAGCGGGATTTTAGCCTTTTTTCAAGTTTATCTATGAGTTTTGGTGCTTTGTCGCTTGTCATTACGATTTGTCCGCCTTCTTGGACTATGACATTAAAGGTATTGAAAAATTCTTCTTGGAATTTATCTGTATTTGATAAAAACTGCACATCATCAATGAGTAAATAATCACATGAGCGAAATCTCTCTCTAAAATGTTGCATTGTGTTGTTTTGGATTCTATGTCTGTATTCATTAAACATACTTTCTGCGGTTATATATACAATTTTTGCATTTGGTGTTCTTTCATATACAGCATTGCAGATAGCATATAATAAATGCGTTTTTCCTAATCCTGTGTTGCCATAGATTAAGAGTGGATTCCATTTACCTTGATTTTTTGCTATTTCTTTTGCGGTTTCAAAGGCAAATTTATTACATTCGCCTACTATAAAGCTATTAAATGAAGAATTTTTATTTATGAAAGTTTGATTATTAGTAGTTATGTATTTTCTAGTTGTATTATTTTCTGTGGGTGTTTTATTGTGCTGATTTCTTGCGATAAATTCTATTTTGATTTCATTGATTGTCTTAACTTCTAGAATCTTTAGCATGAGTTTTGTGTATTTGTTCTTTGCCCAGTTTGCTATGAAAATATTTGGGGCTATAAAGATGAGATGACTTGGCGTTGAGTTCATAGAATCAAAAGAGATTTTACTGATATATTGTTGATATTCATTTTCTGGTATTTCATGTTGGAGTCTTTGAAGTAGGTTTGTATTATCCATAATTATCCTTAGTATATTCACTTTTTGTTTTCGTAGTATAGTATAAAAATAGTGAATTAAGCTTATATTCACATATTATATATGAATATTAAGTGAATATTAAGTGAAAAAGACATGAATATAATGTGAATTAGAGTTTATTGGTATTTAATGCAGAATATATTGTGATGAAGTAAAGCTAGTCTATATAAACAGAGAATCTAATAAATGTTCTTTAATAAACCAAAAATGATATG
>NZ_FZMS01000075.1 GCF_900198365.1 Helicobacter bilis
AAGCTACATTATAGCATAAATGCAAATGTGAGTTTTAATGCTTATAGCAATGATGGTGTATTTATTTTATAGATTCTGTATCCCTAGAGCCTGTTTTTGCATATATAGCCTCAAACTAAATCTAGCTAAAATTTAGGAATATATCTTAAAGATTCCCAATCATCTAAGTTAATGTATAAAATCTCAAATCCTGTAAGTTTAGCCTAGATCTTAGCAAAAAATAATTTATGTAAGAGTTGGATATCCACTCATGTCGATACGCAAAACTAGCGATAATCGCCTTGTTCGCTTACAAGAATAATCTTTGTTTGGGTATCACCGAAAGCCTCCACTGCTATGTTATTAACCCAATTTTTGTCGCTCCCGCCTACATTCCAAGTGAGTAGAGGCATATCTACCCCCCCCCCCCCGTTAATATCATATTTTAAATTGAGTGATTTTATAAAATCATAATATTCATAGGCAAAACTCACCGCATTAATATTGTTTGTTGCAATAATATCTTTTAACTCATTATGTAGTTTTTCTCTATCTTTCTCCAATTTTTTCATATCATAATATGGAAAATAGTAACTTGTGAAAAATCCCTCATCTTTAAAAACTCTCAAAGCTTTATAATTAGGGCTTTCAATCACTAAATTTTCCTTTGGAATCTTATATGTTTCACATAGTCTCTCTAGTTCTCTTACAGATAATAGCTTATTGGAATCATCTAGATTCTTAAAATCAATCCAAAACTTTGTCGTAAAAACTTGGTTGGTATCATTGGGGTTTTTAAGACTATCTATCCATAATGTCTTTGCAGTTGAAAACATCTCTGCTAAATCAAGCCCTATGCTATGTTCTAACCCATCATGCCCTACATCAAAATATGGTGTTGGTTTTTTAGGATTGTTTGTTAAAAAATGCACATCAATTTCATAACCAGCATATTTTCCCCAAAAATCTTTTAGTTTTTCTATCTCATCAACTCTATGTAGCCATAGCTTTTCTGGCACCTTAGCACTAAGTTTTTGTGTTTTTAGCTCTCTGTCATAATCTTTACCAGAAAACATTCTTTGTCTTTTAGCATTATAGTCCTTATGAAAAAGGCTTCTTTGTGTTATGCTATCTTTGGTTTCAATATCTAAGAGATCAAGAAAGGCATGGATAAAATCATCAGTCATAAAGGGCAGATTCTGTGCGTTTTGTATCTTTTGTGCTATGTCGTTATGCTTTTGTTTAAAAGTATCACTCATATAAATCATAAAAGGGACTTCTATCATAAAGCGAGACCCTATGGTCTCTGCATGTCCAGCAAGATCCCTAAAGTCATACATCTCATCACCATGATCGCTTAGATAAATTACAATACAATCTTCATGGCTAAATCTTTGCATAATATTGCTTACCACATAATCGTTGTAATAAATAGCATTAATGTATGCGATCTTTGTATTCATCTGCCCTGAATTTAAAGGTATAGCGGAATCTGCAAATGAAAAAGTATTAAGATTCTTATCAATCAAATCTTTTTCACTAAATTTAGCAAAGTTTTTAGGGAATCTTTGGGCATATCCACCATGTGTCCCCATAAGATGCAAGATATAAAAGCTTTTATCAGCATTATTATACTCACTTAAGGCTTTATCAAGCATAGGTAGCAATACGCTATCATAATCTGCTCCAGAATCAAAGCTTTCTACAATACGCGAGAATCTTGTAATGTCGGCATGTCTAGATATTGCCTCCGGTGCATTACCCCACACAGAAAATGCCTCTTGATTACTTAGCCAAATGCTTTTATATCCCGCAAATCGCATAATATTGATGAGATTTTGTTGCTTAAACCATGGGGTTTGCCCATTTTCATAATTACTGAAAGTGAGAACTTTTTGCAAAGCTTCATTTGTGTGTGCGTGTGGGGCTATCACATCGCTAAATACTACAAGATTCCCGCTTTTTTGTAACTCTTGTAAAAGTGGTGTGGTTTGCAGGGGATAACCATAGATTCCCATATAGTTTCTTTGTGTAGATTCGCCAATGATTAAAACCACTTTTGGCACACTGCTTTCATTTCTTATCATATAGCCCGGCTTTTCTGTTTTAAACTCATTTAACTCATGACTTAACTCTTTATATTGCTTTAAAAATGCATTTTGCTCTTTTATGCCATAGTAAAACACTTGCTCTAGTCTAAAAAGTGAATTTCTATCAGTAAAAAACTGCTTTTGTGGATATTTCTCACCATACCAATATCTACCATACAAAAATGCAAACAGAGTGAGAGAAACAATAAATAGACAAAGTGATATTTTTTCTACCCTATCGTCTTTGATAGATTCTGTGTCGTTATGAGATTGTGCGGATTTAAAACCAAGTTTAATGAGAAAACTTTTTGGAATCTTAACTATAAATAACATACTCCATAGAGTAAAAATCACAAGGGATATAATGATATTTTTACTCAAATATGATTGTAAAAACTCACTTGCTTCATTTGGATTTGTGCTTAAAAATACTTGAAACATAATCTTATTTAGCGGAGTTTGAAAATTCCCTAAAAGAAATACATCAACAATGCCTATAATGAAAGTAAGCACAAAAAAGATTATAGAAATGCTTGATAGGCATTTCTTATGTATAAGGCTACAAATATAAAAAGGAATGTAGAAAATGCTAAAGTTAATAACAAGACACTGAAGAGTTAGAAGAATGAGTTTTTTAAAATTGGGTTCTATACCCCCCCCCCCCATAGTTATAGTGTGGGCTATCATAAATATAGCTGTATTGGTTAGCACAAGATACAAAAAGATTCTGTTAAAGAATATGCGATTAAATAATGCTAAATTAGACACAAACAAACTCCCAAAGATAAAATAAAAGCGAGATTATAGCATAAAATATTGACTTCATTTTTAGCTTACAAGATTCTCTTATTAAGCAGTCAAAGCTAGATATTCAAGCTGTTTAGCAAACACAATAGAACTTTATCACTCCCACCACATTTGGTTATCATAAGCCATGCCGATAGGATAGAGTTCCCCTATCTTTGGTGCAACACAAGGGATATTTAGTTTATGCAGATTCTCATAAAGAAATCTTATCACTTCATTCCATTCATGACTACCAGCGACAAATCTAGCCCAATGTATCGGTAACACCATGCTTGTTTGCAAGTCCTTTGCCTCTTGCAGAATCTCAAATGGAAAAGAGTGTGAATATCGCCACGCACAATTAAACTGCCCACTCTCCAAACATGCCAAATCAAAACCCTGAAACATATCTCCAATGCGTTTAAAATGTGTGTAGTAACCACCATCGCCACTTAAAAATACTTTCTTATGCTGCGGCGTGTTTGGTGAAAACTCTAATACAAAACTAGCCCATAAGGTTTTGTTGAAATCGCCAAGTCGTGCTGAATTATGCTGTGCGGGTGTGGCAGTGATTTTTAAAATCTCACGCTTTTTCTGTGTAGGGGCATGTTTATTTTTAGAATCCCTGCTGCTAGATTCTGTAGTTATTGCATCATTTTTCACATTTTTAAAATTTTTAGATTCTGAAATCCATAAATTGCACACCCCTACGCCCTGCACCCACCCATCGGGACTAGAATCTAAAACATTCTCAAAGCTTACGCCCTGCCACCAATCAAGCTCAATGATTTTACTCCCTTTAATGCCCCATTTACGCAAATATATGCCAACTTCTAGGGGACAAATAAAATACATCGTTTGTGCGTCAAGTGAGAGAATGCTTGATTTATCCAAATGATCAAAATGTGAATGCGTGATGATGACAAGCAGTGCATGTGGAAAGTCATCATTTTTGTAGCACTTAGTCTGCGAAAACGCACGATTGATACATGCAAATGGTGAGGCATACATGCTAAAGAGCGGATCGACTAAAATCGCTATATTATTATGTGTAAAAAATAGTGAAGAGTGTCCAAGCCATGCGATATGTGGCGTTTCTTTTCTTATCTTGAAATTAGAATCTATGAAGGGAATCTTATGCTTTGGTTTTGCATTCTTTGGATAGCGATAATAGTATTTTATAACCTCTTTTAATGGAATCTTTGGTGGGATTTTTGCTTCTTTATTCTCATTGCAAAAGATTGTTTTACCTTTATATTGCATGAGTTCTGCTCCACTATGTTCTTTGCTTTGTAGTGAAAAAATGTGAAACTTTAGTGGCATATATCCCCTTATTTTGCATTCAATCTTACAAAACACACTATATTTGCAAGATTTATAAAATTATGATTTGAATTATATATACAATATTATGAATGGAATGATTATTGCGAAAAGATTCTATCTGTTTTCTGCATATTACCCTTGATACTTATGGA
The DNA here is from genome assembly GCF_900198365.1 of Helicobacter bilis. Classification (GTDB taxonomy): domain Bacteria; phylum Campylobacterota; class Campylobacteria; order Campylobacterales; family Helicobacteraceae; genus Helicobacter_A; species Helicobacter_A bilis_B. The sequence continues at coordinate 4,334 of NZ_FZMS01000075.1, forward strand.
ATATAAAATAAATAATCTAGAATATAATGTCAATCTTTAATGTTTGCTATTTGTTTGAGGTTTTAGCTGTGCGAACATTTTTTAGAATCTTATATGCGGGGTGGCTTGGCTTTTGTGTGTTAGTGTTTATTTTATCCTTATCAATGGCGTATCAAGTTAGCTTTTTTGGAAGTCTTTTTATGACATTTCTTTTAGCCATTACGCCTTATTGTTATTTTCTATGTATTTTTAAGATTCCAATTGATTTTGAAGTGTGGTGCATTCATCACAATCATAATATGAATGATTTTATATTGTTTTTTAAAAAATATTGGCTGTATTATATTTTTCCTTTGTTATTTCTTGTTAGCGTATTGTTGCTTAAAATAGATTTATCGCTTCTTTTATTCTTATTGCCATTTATTTGGCTATATATCATTTTGTTTAAGAAAACGATATGTTTCATTGTGGATAAAATAAGGGGGGTAATGCTTGCAAAAATGAAAGGTTATAATGAAAGACAAATTTCAATGGGGTAAATTTATCCTAGATTGCTTTATTTGTTTTTGGCTAATGATAACATCTGCTATTATATTCTCATATCCATTTTATAGATTATACGCTACATTGCAATTTTGTGAAATAGCTTTTATGCCACACCACAACAAGCTAGATTTAGCACATACCGACTAAATGGGTTGTATGACAAGAATTAAAAGAAGGTTGAAATTATAGTGAGATGAGAATCTAAAATTTTGTCATATTGAGTGCGTGAGTGCAAAATATCTTTTTAGATTCTATATATTCTAATTTGTTTTAGAATCAAAACTCGGTAATTTCTCTAAACATGAAAGCTCATTTTGCACACTTAAATCAAAATTTTCTCTTTCTTTTATGAGATAGGATTCTCCATTATAAAGTGCGATTTCAGCGGGTCGCATACGAGAGTTATAGTTACTTGACATGCTATATCCATACGCCCCAGCACTCTCAATAAGTAGTAAATCCCCACTTTCACAATGTGGCAGCAAAATATCTTTTCCTACATAATCCCCACTTTCACAAATCGCCCCAACAACATCGCATGTTTGCCAAGATTCTATTGGTGTGGAATCTGTCTCTTTTTGCGTAATATGGCTAATATGATGATAGGCATGATACAAACTAGGGCGAAGTAGGTCATTCATCGCACAATCTACAATGACAAACCTCTTATTTGCGGTTTGCTTCTCGCCTATAACGCGTGTAAGCAATGCCCCACTATTCCCCATAATAAAGCGTCCGGGCTCACAAATAGCAGTAAAATCTAGTGCATCAACTTTTCTTATAATCTCATGGATATACTCCTGTATCACAAAGCTTTCTTCATTGTTGTAAGATATGCCAAAGCCACCGCCAATATCAAAGAATTTCAATGGAATCTGCAAGGCTTTAAGGCTCTTTGCAAGGTCTAGAATCTTTTGCGTAGATTCTAAAAGCGGGGCTTTATCTAGAATCTGTGAGCCAATATGATAATGTATGCCAATAGGATTTAAAAACTCGCTTTTATGGGCGTATATATACAACTCTTTTGCACTCTCTATGTCTAAACCAAACTTGTTTTCATGCAAACCTGTTGAGATATAGGGGTGTGTTTTTGCATCGACATCGGGATTTACACGGATAGAGATTCGCGTTTGATATTGCATAGATTCTGGCGTAGTTAAAGGCAGGGAATTTGCTTGTATAGTCTCTGTCGTATGTGATGATTTTTTGGCAATCAAATCACCATAGAGTTTCTTTGTAATAGCCTCAATGCGATAAAGCTCCATTTTAGATTCCACATTTATGAATAATATCCCAAGTTTTATTGCCTCTTCTATCTCATAATCTTCTTTTCCCACGCCACTAAAGATAATCTTATATGGCGGGATACCAGCTAAAATAGCGCGTTTTACTTCATTTAAACTCACACAATCAGCCCCACTACCAAGCTTTGCAAGAGTATTTAGAATGCTTAAATTAGAGTTTGCTTTGAGAGCATAACACACAAGTGATTTAAAACCACCAAAGGAATCTTTTATTTTAAGATATTGTTGTTGCAAAGATTCTATATCGTAAATGTAGAGTGGTGTGCCATACTCTTTTGCAAGTTTCTCATAATCACATTTAGCTTTAAAATGTTTCATTCTCTTATCCTTTCTTAATAATTACACAAAAAATAAGCAATTCTAGCAAATAAAAAATAATTGAC
>NZ_FZMS01000106.1 GCF_900198365.1 Helicobacter bilis
ATCACTCATTACACCACTAGAGACTAAATCCTGCATTATGGGATAATCATCATTAAACTTTTTTAATCCTCTGGCACTAGGGAGTATTACAGATACAGAGGCACAAGGAGTAGGCACTCCTGCTATATTATTAGTGCAACCTATGATAGAGCTATGTAATAAATCAGATTCTAAAACCATAGGAATACCTTTAGAAGTAAAAGGTTTGCCTTTATTGCTCTTTAGCTTTACTACTCCATTATGAGGGCATTTTATTTCATCATCTTCTAGTATTGGGTGAAGCATAGCAGTGCTTGTTAGAGAATCTATGGAGTTAGAATCTCTTTGTATTTGTTTTCTTTGTATTTGTTCTCTCTCTAGTATTGCTTTAGATTCTTTAGAGTTACATTCTAATTTGATGTTAAGGCTAGAATCTAGGAGGGAGTAGTTTAAGAGTGTTAGGGTATTGCTACCTAGAAATACTTGGAGGGTGCTTAGGGAATTGTTAGAATCTTTATTATTGCTTGTAGATTCTATAGAGTTAGAATCTATTTCACCGATTAAGTGATAGATGGGTTTAGATTCTATAAACACGCCCTCTTTGTCTAACTCACCAAAGAATAACGGATTGGATTTTGTTTCTTTTGAGCCATTAAGCAATATAGAATCTAAAAATACATATAATTCATAGCTATATACATCTTGTAAGCTTATATCCCTGTATGCTTCATTTTCTTGTAGGTTTTCAAAGATGATGCTATGGATTGTATGGCAATCTAGGGTTGTATTATCCTTGCAAAAGATATAGATACTTTGATTTTCTTTCTTTATGGATATTGTAAAGTTTTTTTGCATTTTGCACCTTTTAACTTATTCGTAATTCTTTATCTTTAGCATACTTACTCAAACTACTTATCGTATTTCCTCCAAAATATAAGCCTTTTGCTATCTCATATCGTCCATTGATATATTCTTCGTGCCATTCTTGAGAGAGTATATGTCCTAAATCTTTGTATCCAAAGATTTGATGAAGGTTGTTTTCATTAAGATAGCTTATAGTGTTTTTATCGACTAATCTAAAAGGTTGGCAAGTCTCTAAAGAGAGCTTCTCTGTTATACTTGCTTTGTTATCTGCTTTGCATTGATTACGCATTGCTCTTAGTTTATCGTTATCAATGATTTCTATGAGGTAATTATGTTCTTGTAACTTGAGTATAGTATCAATGATTGTGTGTATATCTATACTTGAGGTGAAGTATTTATTATTATCTTCTTTAAGAGTTTCTATTTTAAAAGCTAATTCATTAACTTGAGAGATAAATAAAGCAAGATAATCTATACTATCATAGTTTGGTGTGCTTTGATACCATTTCATTTGTTTTTTAAACTTCTCATATTTTTCTTTATTCTTTTTATCAATTTCATGTATCAAGATATTCATTGCAGTCTTTATATTTTTCATAAAGACATTGAGAGTATAAAGGTATTCACTCAATCTTTCTTTATCATTATTTGATTGAAGCTTAGATTCTAGCATTGTATTATTAGAATCTAATTCTAAAAGATAGGAGTAGAAGTAGAGAGTTTGCGTAAGGGGGATAATGGAGTGATCCCCTGTTGTTCCAGAGCCTGTATTGATTGTATGAAGCAGTGTTGTATCACTATATTGATTATCTTGGTGTAATCCTAGTTTAATCCCTAGCTTTGATATAGGTGAGTCCATATACCATTTATTTTTGTATTCATTATTACTTGATTCACAATGGTATATAGAATCTTGAATTGAGAGTTTGTATGTATATCTTTCATCTCCTTTAAGCTTAAAGTTTTGGGGAGTGTTTCTGTCTTCTTTAAAATGCTGTGTATAGTTGTAAGCTAAAGTTTCATAGCATTGTGCAATATCTGCTAAAATAGGAACAGCATTAATATTGAGCATCATCGTCGTTGTATGAGTAGAGATACTCATTGTTATCCCATAGTATTGACTATGTTTTTCTTGGATTATCTTGTGTAATATCTCTCGTATTTTACTTTCTAGTGAGATATTATTTTTGCCTAAATCTCTTGCTCTATTTGCTATATTTTCTATTTCTTCTTTTATAAATTTTTCTTGTTGTTCTTTGCTGTGGAATGCAAAGAGTTTTACTATATAATCATAATGAGGTGCTATCTTTCTAGCTCCAGGTGCATTATAAGTATATAAGGCTTTGATATTATTTCTATTTTTATCATCACACAGACTTAAAGCAAGTAATTGAGCTAGACAGCCGCCAAGAGAGTGTCCTGTGAGAGTTAGAGAGTTTGGAATTTTTATCTTTGGGTATTTTGTTTTGCATTGATTGTAGAATCTTAGCATATCGTTGTATTGTTCTAGTGGCGTAGAACTAAGGAGTAAAGAACCATCAGTGGTGATAATATCTTGCCAAGCTTGAGAGAGTTTAAGCTCTGTGCCACGAATGGCTAAAGTGTATTCCTTAGTTTCCTTATTTTGAAACAAAGTAGCAGAAAAGCCTGATTCTGTGTTAGGGCAGTGTTTTAATAAATCATACTTTTCAAAAAACCTTTTAGATTGGAGTGGGGAGAAGTCGCCACCTAAGAAATGTTTATGATACCAAGAATCTTTCGGTTTGCCATTATTGTCTTTAAAATATTTGTATTCTATATTGAGAATGTCGGTGGGAGTGGGGAATAAAGATTGGGTTTTATCATCTTTTAATTCTCTAAAATACTCTAATCTTTCTGTATCTGTGTTATCTTTATTAAAATCATACTTAGAATCTGCTAAGTGGAAATAGCCATAAGCTGCCATTGCTAACTCTGCGTTATCTTTTAGTCTATTAATCATTTCTTTGTTTTTCATTATTTAGCCCTTTTTTAAAATATATGCAACTTATTGGGACACTTCCTAAAAAAAACCCTGTTCCCTCATTACCTGCTGGGAGTGGTCTTATTTTATCCCAATTAGCATAAAACAGTATAGTTTTAATATTATCTTTTCTTGCTTGATTATCATTAAAAAATAAAGTAAAAGAGTGGTATATTCTATCATAATGCTTTTTAAATTTATACAAATAATCTCCCCAATCATTGCGAGATAAATTCTCTTGCACATACTCCCAATCTATTGTATCCAAACTCGTATCAAAATACTTTAACACTTTATTATAATACTCCTCATCTATCTTACCACCATTGGCTTGATAAATCTCTGGGTTTAGTTGGCATATTTCTTTAAACTTATGATAACTCGGCTCTAAATAGTAAGAATAGGGCGTATGGTAAAATATAATCAACCCAATACTTCCAAGAAAAACTAAAAACTTTGAGATTTTCTTTTTAGATTTAAAAATGATTCTATAAATAAATTTTAATATAAGATAAGAAAGAATAGTAGAAATTGAAATTAAAAGAATTATATAAAACATTAGGCTGCCTTTTTAGATTCTAAATGAGAATTAAAAGTATAAATTTCATTAATATTTGCTTCATTTGCATTATCACAAAGACTTAATGTAAGTAATTGAGCTAGACAGCCGCCAAGAGAGTGTCCTGTGAGAGTTAGAGAGTTTGGAGTTTTTATCTTTGGGTATTTTGTTTTGCATTGATTGTAGAATCTTAGCATATCGTTGTATTGTTCTAGTGGCGTAGAACTAAGGAGTAAAGAACCATCAGTGGTGATAATATCTTGCCAAGCTTGAGAGAGTTTAAGCTCTGTGCCACGAATGGCTAAAGTATATTTGTTAGATTCTTTGTGTTGAAACAATGTAGCAGAGAATCCAGAATCTGTATTTGGTTGGTGGATAAGTAAATCATACTTTTCAAAAAACCTTTTAGATTGGAGTGGGGAGAAGTCGCCATCAAATAACCTATCATCAAAGAAGCCATCTTTGGGTTTGCCATTATCATCAAGGTAGTATTTATAAGTAATGTCGAGTATGTCAGCGTAGGTGGGGTCGCGTTTTTCTTCTCCAAGATGTTTTAGTAGCTTTGGAAAATGCTCGAGTCTCTTTTTATCTTTATCGTTATGTTTATAATTTTTATTTACTAAATGAAAGTAACCATAGGCAGCCCATGCTAACTCTGCACAATCTCTTAGTTTTTTAATTCGTTCTTTATTGTTTGACATTGCAACTCCTAATCATGAAACCTTTTATATTTTGTTTGTGGAAAGCAATATTGTTCTTTTAAAGAAATGTTAAAATCTCCGCTGGTAGATATATTCCACACTACATCATCGATTAGATATGTCTGCCTTACTAAATCCAACACTATCTCATCTATACTATTTCTATTTGGTTGCCCTTTAAAAAAAATTTCTATTGTATCATCAAACTTCTTATATTTTGGTTGAATAGGGGTATAATAAGAATACAGTGGCGTATTTTTGATATAAAAATCTTTATCTCTAAAATTAATATAATAAAATTCTAATGTAGATTGTGTGAGAGGTTGTTCCTTCCCTATCTTTTCCCAATCCAATGTATCCAAACTCAATCCATAATATCCTAGAATTTTATTATATTTTTCCTCATCATTTGGAAGTTCATTTAAAACACACTTTTTTTTAAATTCA
>NZ_FZMS01000047.1 GCF_900198365.1 Helicobacter bilis
TGCTGGGGCGGGACTAGCTCATAATATTATTAATACTCAACACCTTGGCAATATGAATGCCTTTGGTGGTAGCATTAATGCTGGGGTAGCTTATGCTTTATCGTTTCTTGAGTTTGAATTTAGAATCCGCTATTTAATCTATGATATACCAGAGAAATACTCAACGCAAGGTTTTCCACCGATGGTTGCGGGACAACAGGTAAAATATCAAATGGTAGATTTAAACAGCCCCTTTAGCTTTCATTTAGGGGGTGAATTTTAGATTCTAACCCACTTTAATCCAATAACAAAAAGCAAACTAAGAATTGCTTAAAGCTTGAAGAGATTTTATGTTTATAGAATCTCTTCAAGGATATGTATTTAACTTTTTATGCCTTTTGTATTACTCTAGATCTAAAACTTATGCCTGTTTCGATATTTAAACAGGGATGCTTCGCAAAAACTTATAAAACAATAGTTTAGATTTAGTGTAATAGTCTTTATGTGTAGGTGGCAAAGAGAAATATCTTATACAGAACTTAAAAAGATTTTTCGTTTTTTCAGGGTGTTTCCGTGGATCAATCTTTTGCCCATACGCATTAATAATACAATCTCACATAAAAGTCTCTAAACCATGTAGTTTTGTATTACAACACCGCGTGGAAACATGCGTCAAATTCTTTGCCTAAATTCGACTTAAATTCATCGTTTGTATTTAGATCTTCGATAATCTTGCCCTCTTCCATGAGTATAATTCTTTGACAATATTTTCTTGCGAGTATAAGGTCGTGCGTGATAAACAAAAAGGTTGTGTTATATATTTTTTGCATATTTAAAAATAGATTCCATATCTCTTCTTGTAGTTCATAATCAAGCCCAGAAGTAGTCTCATCAAGGATAACAAACAAGGGCTTTATAAGTAGCATTCGTGCGATACATACCCGTTGTGCTTGTCCGCCAGAAAGCATTGCTGGATAATGATAGAGTATGCTATTTGGCAGGTCTAATTGCTCTAAAATGGGATATATTTTTTGTAGTTGTGCTGATTTACTTTGAATATTTAAAAGGTGGTTGAGTGGTTCTTGTAAATGCTCTAGGACATTGTATCGTGGGTTAAGAGAGCTTAAGGGGTCTTGGAATAATATTTGTGCTTGTTTGTAAAACTCTTTTTTTTGCTGAAGATTCTCTAAATTTACTACCTTGCCATTAAAGAGTATTTGCCCACTTTGTGGCTTTTGGAGTTGTGCAATAATCTTTGCTAATGTGCTTTTGCCGCAACCACTAGGTCCTATAAGTGCAATGTTTTCCCTTTGCTTCATTTTAAAACTTACATTATTTAGAATCTGTTTTGTGTATTTTTTAAAAAAAGTATTGTATGTAAAGATGTGATTAATATTGCGAACTTCTAGTAGCATGACTTTCCTTTTTATGTGCGAGTTATGATAGCAAATATAAGTCATTGTTATGTAATTTAGCATAAAATTTAGGATATAATGCGGGATTTAAAAACAGATGATCAACAGAAATAAGGGCAAATACACTGCATTATATTTGAAAAAATAATTATTAAGGATTTTTATGCGTCGTTTTATAAATGTTATTGCTTTAGTATTTGCAGTAGCTTTGTTTTCATTATTTTTCTACAATGATAAGATAAAAATCACGCAAGAAGTGCTTGATTTATTCCCACAAACAGAGGATAAGCAAATCATTGACATTTATCAAAAGTTTGCAAACTCAAATCATATCCTTGTAGCTATAAAAGGATTTAGTCAAGAATCTACGGATACTTTAGATGAGTTTTTGTCGAAAATAAAAGATATGCCAAATATAGATAGTGTGATTACTCGCACAAGTGCTTCAGAATCATTAGAAGATTTTCTCGCACAAGATTATCTCTATACTGCTAGTCCCAAGCCTTTAGATAAGATGCTTACAAAAGAAGAGATTGAATCGCGTGTGCTAAATGGACTACAATCACTACAATCTCAAATGCTTGAAGAAGAAGTGCTTGATAGTGGATTAATTGATATAGAAAAAATGAGAGATTCTAAAGATATAGAATCTAAACAAAGTGTAGATTCTAATAAAGATTCTAAAAAAGATATTTCAACTTTATCTCAACATGATAAAAAACAAAATCTAGATTCCAACACAACAACTTGTCGTGCTGAGTCTCAAACCGAAGTATCTAGCATAGAATCTAATAAAGATATTTCGTGCTTACGCACTCAATATGACAAGGATTCCGCACAAAAAGCACAACAAACTACACAAACGACTAATAATCTAGATTCTAAAAACATAGCAAAAGATAAAACTACAGAATCTAGTAAAGATTTTTCGCCTAAGGCTCAATATGACAAAAACATAGAATCTAAACACAACGCACAATCTTATAATACGATATTTCACCCAAGTGATCCTTTGCAACTTTTAATATTACAGACACCAAAGCCCTATATTTTTGTAGCAAAAGATTATGGCTATATGGCGATTGTAACCATGAAAGATGTAAAGAGTGAGAGTGTGAAAGAGACTTTGGAGGGCTTTGCACGCATTGCAACAGAGTATCCAAACATTCGGTATTTTTCACAAAATTTTATGAGTGTAGAAAATCTAGGCTTAATCCTTAATGAAGTGAATTTCTTGCTAAGTTTTGCAACCCTTGCATTTATTACGCTGTATTTTGTGATTATCCGCATTCCACTACTTACATTAAATACGATTTGCACTCTTATTACTGCAAATATTATCGCCATTTTAGTGGTATCAAGCGTATATCCAAAGGTAACGATTATGGCATTAAGCTTTGGCATGGGGATTAGCAATATTGCTATTGATTACATGATGCATCATAATTTCTTCAATCTCTATGTAAGCGCTCAAAGGGTATTTAATCGCCCTGTATTTTATGGCTATATTACCACTATTATTGGCTTTAGTGCGTGTTTGTTTATACCATTTCCCCTGCTTTCTCAACTTTCTTTATACGCGATTATTTCGCTTACACTTTGCTATATTAGCTTTGCGTTTATGTATCCAAAGATTGGTTTTAGTAAGCCTAGATTATTCCCCAAACTCGCACAGATTAGATTCCAAAAAGTCTCTAGCTATACATTTTTAGGGCTATCTTTGTGTGCTTTTGTGTTTGCGTTTATGTTTTTGCGACTTGATTTTGATCTCTCAAAGCTTGATTATCAAAATAAGCGTATGCAGAATGAACGCACATTTTTTACAAACGCACAAAATAATACGACACAGATTTTATTATCAAGCAGTAGTCTTGATAGCCTAATTGCTCTTGCTAGGGATTTGCAGGACTTTTTACATACAAACAATGCAAAGACTTTTATCCCACTTTCACTCATGCCAACACAAAATCAAATGGATTTAAATGCTAAATTTATAGAATCTAAACTTGTAGCAAAAAATAAAGCCGCATTATTGCAATCACTCCCGCATTTACGCACAAAAATACTGCAAATATTAAATGAAGATTCCATAGATGAAGATATGAGTTTAGAAGATAAAATGGCTTTTATAGATGATTTATTTGCTATGTTTAAAGAGAGTTATATGCTTGGTGATAAACCACAACTAAGCTTAGAGAATCTCTCTCACATGGGCTTTAATATTGTTGTGGAAGATAGAGATTCTACATCAGATCGTCATATTGAGGCGTTAGCCGAAGTATCTAATATAGAATCTCAACATGATAAGATTCTGGAATCTACGCTAACAAATCACGCAAACAAAACTACAAATTCTAGCGATTGCTCTATGGCTTTGGAGGCTTTGAACGAATTAGAGGGTAGGAGTTATCTAGGCGATAATGACTATCCTTCTAATTCGTTCAATCGTTCAAATTGTATAGACAAGGGCGAATTTTTACAGAATCTAGATTCTACACAATCTAGTGCAAAAAGATTCTATTATTTAGCTATCGTAAATAATAGTGATTTAGATTATATCAAAACTTTTTCAAAACAGCTTGAGAATGCAGAGCAACCTAAGAATATAGAATCTAGCATTGAAATGCGAGGCTTACAGCATATTATGGATAATATCACAGATACGATTTATAAGCCTATGCTTATAGTCCTTGCCATTGCGTTGTGTTTAATGATTTGTATGCTTTTTATCACGGCTAGAGAGGCATTTTTAGATTCTGTTGTGTTTGTATTATTTCCGCTTGCTTGCACACTTTGTGTGATAGCAGCACATAGCACGCTAAATATTATGCACCTTTTTGCTTTGCTTATCCTTGTAGTTGTGAGTGTAGATTATGGAATCTATTCTGTAAAAGAGGGGCAGAATCTACGCACAGCCCATGCGATATTCTTTTCAGTTTTAACAACGGGCGTATCATTTGGAATCTTAATCATAAGCAAGACAAAAGCACTCAATTCATTTGGAGAAGTCATCTTTGTAGGTATGCTTTGTATCCTTGCCTTGCTTATTTTGCATCGTCCATTATATCAAAGTAAGAAATTGTCATAAGAGTGTTATTTTTCATATATTATCATTCTAAATGCTGTAAAATATGTTACAATCCCGATTTTATTTTAAAAGTGGGAAGTAACATAATGATGTATAGCAATCTGTCATTGAAATATAAGTTTTTGGCATTAGCACTTGGTTCTTTAATGAGTTTTGCAATCTTTGTTGGTTTTATGCTACTTGGAAAAGAAGAAATTGCTGAAAGTATGCAAGATAACCTTGATAAAGTTATACAAAAAGAGATAGAAGAAAAGATAAAGTTAGGCACAGATTCTATGGCATCAAGTCTTGGTGCGTTAGTCGCTGGTTTAGATGAAAAAGCACAAATTGAAATCATCGCAAAAGCTATTGAGGATTTTCACTTTGAAAATGATAAGTCTGGATATTATTTTGCATATAAAGGGCATATCAATGTAGCACACCCAAACAGAAAAGATTTAATCGGAATTTCTTTAGAAAATGCAAAAGATTCTAATGGAGTCTATTATGTGCAAGAGCTATATAAGAATGCAAAGGTTGGCAAGGGCGATTTTGTATATTTTGTATTCTCTAAACCACTACCAGATGGAAAGCTTGGCGAGGCACAAAAGGTTGCGTATTCTGCGATGATACCAAATACAAATGATATATGGATTTCAACTGGTGTATATATTGATACCTTGCAAGACCATACAGGGAAAATATCAAAACTCATGCTTACCAGTATGCAAGATATTCTATATAGAAATATGTGGCTTTCAGTCGTCATTTTCTTAATTATATTCTGCCCTTCAATTATCATGTTTTATAGTAATTTGATGAAAGGGATACAGGTTTTACAACATAATGTTGTGTCTTTTTTCCGCTATCTTAACCGAGAGATTCCACATATAGATTTTATCCCTTTAAAATCTAAAGATGAGTTAGGTCGTATGACTCAAACTATTGGCGATAATATACAGCAGACAAATAAATCTTTAGAGCAAGATTCCATACTCGTGCAAGATGTGTTAAATGTTGTAGAAGAAGCAAAGGTTGGGCGATTTGGCAAGCTTGTAGTATGCAATAGTCTTAATCCACAAATCAATGAATTAAAAGATGCGATCAATGCTATGTCTTCTACCTTGTTAGAATTGCTAGGCGATGATTTGAAGAAAAGCCAACGCGTATTTACTTCCTATGCAAATAATGATTTTACCGATAGAATCGAGAATGCAAAGGGCTTTGGAGTAGCGATAAATGGACTAGGTGATTCTATCGCACACATGCTAAAGGTATCAGCAAATTACGCGCATGAATTGAGTGAGAAAAATAAAGATTTAGAAAACGCAGTTGAAAATCTCACAGAAAGTGCGCATACACAAAGTAAATCTCTGCAAAATACAGCAGAGCAGATAGAGACTATCACAGAATCTATGCAAAGTGTCTCAAGTCAAACAGATGAAGTCATCAAGCAAAGCGAAGACATTAAAAGTATTATAGGAATTATTAGAGATATAGCTGATCAGACAAACTTGCTTGCACTTAATGCAGCGATTGAAGCGGCTAGGGCAGGGGAGCATGGTAGAGGATTTGCAGTCGTTGCAGATGAGGTGAGAAAACTAGCAGAGAGAACACAAAAGTCTTTAGGTGAGATTGAAGCAGACACAAATGTCTTAGTCCAAAGCATTAATGATATGGCAGAATCTATAAAACAACAAACACAAAATGTAGGTAATATGAATGAGACAATCTCACAGCTAGAAAGCATTACAGAACAAAATGTAAGCATTGCGAATCATTCACAAGAAATCTATAATGCAGTAGATTCCATTGCAAATAAGATATTAGAAGATGTGGATAGTAAGAAGTTTTAATGTGTTTTGATTTACATTTAGATTATTAAGATTAGTAAAGGCGGTTTTGTTAGGGGCAATACAATACGCTAAAAGTTATATACACTTCTTTTAAGATTATCTAAGTTTGATAGTCTATTAAATAAGCTATTTTATATGAAATCTAAAAGTTTTGAGTTGAAAAGCAGTGAGCAGTCAAACATTATGCTTATTCGGCGACTAAATATTTAAATTGAGTCAAACAAAATCTTTTTATGTTTTCATTGTAAAGTAAAAGTTTTTACAAGGTATTTTCAATCTAATGAAATATCACTAATTTTAGATTCCATCTCTAAGCTTTTGTGTAGTGTTTGGATTATCTTTTGAAAATGTGTGAAGTCTATCTCTTCGCCTTTGTGGGATTTAAGATATTTGTCTAAGACTTGGTAGCCGCCGATTTTATAAGCCCACACACGAGATTCTACTTTGTCAAAATATAGGCTAGTATTTATAAAAAGCCTTTTAGATTCTGCGTTGTAGCTGGGCTTTTCTATAATGAGATTTTTATCATTTTTGTCATTATAGAGTGGCTCGCCGATAGATTCTAACTCACTCATTCTATATCCTTTGTGTCAAATAAAGTGGGAATACATAGCTCCCACTGCCTACTAAATGTAAATCAATAATAGAATCTGTGATGAAGATATTATCAATTTGGGATAACTTACTCCCCCTATCACAGACTAAACCGATATTTTTCATCAAGCTTCCTTGTAAAGATAAAGTGGGAATAGATAGTTGCCTTCTTTGGTTTTGTTGGATATATGGCACATTTCCATTATCGTATGTGCTATAAATGCGTGTGTGAATGTCTTGCTTACCACTTGTCTGCAAGTTACTAACCCTATATTGCAAGTCATTCTCATCATTTTCTGTTCTCTCTCTCTCTCTCTGTAATATCTGCCATTAAATGCGTATTAAGTAGCTCTAAGCCTAAATCACTTAAGGCTAGAAATTTCTCTTTAGATTCTACAAAGGGGATTTTAGGAAAGTCAATTTTCAAAAAGTCTAAATACTTCTCTCTATAATCCTTATGGAATAGCACTGCATAGATATAGCCTAAAATTCTCTCTGGGCTAAAATGCTCTTTATACTTAGAATCTATAAATGCTCTAAATTCTTGCGTGAAGTTTTCTACCCATTGCATTGTAGATTCGGCGGTGTTATTTTGAGATTCTGCATTTTCATTTTGAGACTCTCTCTTGTCATTTTGAGCCGTAGGCGAAAAATCTTTATTATGCTTTTTTGCGTGTTTGGATTTTATAGATACTTCACTACGCTCAGTATGACAAGTTTTAGAATCTTTGACATAAAGGGGCATTATTGTATTTGGTCCATTACCCCCAGAGCTTAAAGCTTGATCGGTAATAGCATTTGTCATTACGCAATGATTCCATTCTTTACCTGTATCTTTTAATTGTCTTGGGATACTTATTCCCATATTGTCAAAATCGTGTAAAAAATGCTGCATTATGTCTTTTACGCATCTCCATACAAGCTTATTTTCATAAAAAATATAGCGAGTATCAAAAGGGCGATAAGATATTTTTTGAATGTATTTTGATAAATCATCTTGGTTTTGCAGATTTTTCCAACCTTGTAAAATATCCCAACCTTGTTTTTTTGCAACACTAAATTTTAAATGCAATTCATCTGCGTTTGGTGCAGAATCTCTAAAACTTTCAAATTTTTGCAATAATCTTTCCTTACTAGAATCTATCACAAAATTATCGTGTGCGGTTGTGATTCCCACGCCAGAAACCTTAAAAATATCCTTTACACTCCAGCCTTTGTCATACTCTGCTTTTACAGACTCATCTTGTGGGATAAAGAGATAGAAAGGGTTTTGCGGGGTTAGAATCTGCCAAGGGATAGAATCTAAAGTGTTTTCAGCAAGGAAGTCGTATTTATCCTTGCGTTTGCCATAGAGATCATAGTGGTAGATTGTCGCTAGATTGTTAGAATCTTGTGTTGTTTTTACAAAAATATTGATAGAAACGCCTTGCATAATGTCAAAAACATTGTCATCTTTTTCTCCACTTGGTGTGGTTTCTTTCTTACGCGTATTGCCGTGCAAATCTAGGATATAGATTTTATCAAATGTCCTTAGCAAGTGATAGCGCATACCGCGAAAGGTGGGATTATCTAAAAAGGCATTGTTAGAGATGAAAGCAAAGATTCCGCCCCCTTGCTTCTCAATTTTAGATTCAGCAAAGCGGATAAATTTCACATAATCATCAAGAAGCCATTTTGGATTTTTTTCATTTTGGAGTTTATGTCTATCAAGTATGCTTTTAAAGGTTTTTGCATTGTCTTTGCTTTTGTTTGAAAAGTAATACAATAGGCTTTGTTTTTCTTCTTTTGTAAGCTTGGCTAATCTTGGCTCTAGCCCATAGGCGATACGCACTTCATCTTCATATAAGCCTTTATTGCTTGAAGCCCCGCTATAAGGGGGATTGCCTGTAATGATTAAAATATCTTGCTCTTTTAACGCTTGTGCCTTTTCAAACTCTTTAGTAAGTTCTACTATACCTATAAACAAATTACTTTGCTTATTTATTTCATCTTCTTTACTATTAGCATAAAGTGTATTTGTAAGTGCGATATTTAGGCTTTCATTTTCATTTAACTCTTCTTCAAATTCTTCTTTAAAAGTTTGAGAAATTTTTAAATGTGCTATGGTATAAGGTGCGATTAAAAACTCAAATCCATAGAATCTTTGTATTAAGGCTTTTGGATTGTATTTCACACTCTTTTTATTGCTAGCCTCTAAGGCTTTTCTAAAAGCCTCTAGCAGAAATGTCCCTGTGCCTGTGGCAAAATCTAGCAGGGTAATATCGCTATCATTTAGGGCGGATTTTAGCCCTTTCTTATTAAAGTCTTTTTGCAAGGTTAAATCTATGGAATCTATGATAAATCTAACTACTGGGGCGGGGGTGTAATATACGCCTCTTAACTCTCTAAGTGTGGGATCATAGTTTGCTAAAAAATCTTCATATAAATGCAAATAGGGGTCTTTGTGTATGTAGTTGCCATATAAATCTTTTTCCATACTTTTATTAAGGTCTTGTATAATGGCAATAATCTCTATATGGTTAATGATAGCAATGATGTCTTCTAAAAGCCATTTGATAGAATCTAACTCCTTTAATTCCCGTAAAAATTTACTCATCGCTTGGATAAGTGAGAAAGATTTAGGAATAAAGTTGTAGGCATTATCTAAATTAATTTTTTCATTTGTAGCATTATTTAGCCTTGCTAGAAAAAGGCTATAAGTAAGCGTTTGCGCGAAGCTATCCGCAAAAGCGATAAACTCTAATTCTTTATAAAGCGATATTTTAAAGGCGTTAAAAAGCCCTTGAATAGAAGCATTATTTTTATTTTCTATCATCTCATCTTTTAAGATTCTAGTCCGCTGTGCTAGGGCGTTTGCAAACTCTTTTGCCGTGTTTATGGAGCTTGGATTTTGAGAGAAAAAGAGTGTAAAAAGCTGTTCTAACTCTTTTGCTTTGGAATCTAAATCGTGAAGTTTGGGATTTTTAGCTAGGACTTGGAGTTGTGAATATTCACAGATTCTACACTCTTGCTTTATAGTGATTTTGCCCTTTTCATCTTGGTGTAAAAAGCAAAATCTAAGATAGTCTGTCAAAATGGTATTTGGGCTTAGGCGGAAGTATTTTTTAATCTGTTCGCTTTGTGCGATTTCATCTAAAGGGGCATTTATGCGTTTGTTTTCAATATAGCCAAGCGTTAGAGAATCTTTTGTGATTAAAAAGTCTGGCGCACCTCTGCCTTCCTTGTCGTTATTTGGCTCGTGGATTATGTAGATATTGTTTTTAGGATTTTTAGAATCTAGGGAGCTAGATTTACCCCCCCCCCCCCATTAATTGCAGTTAGAAAATTGTATAAATGTGGGCGATAAGTGTGCTCTTTATCACTTTCTTTTATATCTTTTATTGCTAGTATATAGGCTTTTAGAATCTCTTGCATGTCTTTCCTTATTTAACGATTAGATTCTATAATGCTTTTGTGAAAATTGCAAGAGTATTTTATGTATTAGGCAACGCTTAGATTTGCTATAATTGCAAAAACTTAACGCATTAAGGGTAGGGTATGTATATTAACATTCTAGGTTATGGTATCACTAATAAAGCATTAGTTACACTTTTAAATAAGCACAATATAATCTGTCATATTTATGATGATAGGTATGAAAATGATGAGATAGATTCCATAGGGAATAGTTACCAGTCATTTAAAAAGGTAGCGACACTTCGCACAAATAATCCAAATGGTGATGCAAATTTAGCAATTATTAGTCCGGGTATAGCCCCAGATTCTGCTTTTCTTAGCTATTTTAAGAATATTATGAGTGAATATGACTTTATTTTTCATATAAAAAAAGGGATATATAGCATTTGGATAAGTGGGACAAACGGCAAGACAACGACAACAGAAATGCTCTCATGTATGTTACATGCAAAGAGTGGTGGGAATATCGGCACACCCCTTGCGACACTTTTTATGCAAGATTTTAACGACACACAGATTGATGTAACACAATGTGATAGAATGCAAAATCAAGTCTATGATGTGGTATCAAAGCAAGATTCTAACGCTGTATGGGTGCTTGAGACAAGCTCATTTACTCTGCATTACACACATTACGCCTTGCCTAATATCTATATTTTATTACCTTTAAGTCAGGATCATATAAGTTGGCATGGCGGATTTGAATCCTATATTGCCGATAAGTTAAAACCGCTTAAATACATCAATGACGCAAAAGACCCAAAAAAGCATTACGCTCTTATCCCGCAAGAACTCATGCAATATGAAGTAGCAAAAGATATTATAAATAACACAAAAGCAAATGTTATGCTTTATACAGATTCTAATATGCTTTACTCTTATCTACAATGTGAAAAGAAGTATTTTGAATGCTTTAAAGAGCCTTTTAGACTCGATTTTCTCGTGGCTGCTAGTGGTATGCGTTTTGGCAATATCGACTTTAAAATAAATAATATTTTAGAGTATAAAATCGGTGCATATCGCATGGAAGAGCATGTGAAGCATGGCTTACTTTTTATAAATGATTCTAAAGCGACAAATCCACATGCAGTCTTTTCTGCATTGCATACCTATACGCAGTATAGAATCTATCTTATTTTAGGGGGAGATTCTAAGGGGGCAGAGATGGATATGCTATATCCATTTTTGCAAGAAAATGGGGTAAAAGTCTTTAGCATAGGAAAAGATGGGGGGAAAATCGCAAGTGAATGCAAGGCAAAAAATATATGGGTAAAAGAGTGTTTAAGCTTAGATAAAGCTATGGAATCTATCTATTCTAAGTTGCGTGAAGACTACTTGCTAGATTCTATAAAAGATATAGAAACATGCTGTAATGATACAAATAAGCCCATTGTTATGCTATCCCCTGCATGTGCTAGTTTGGATCAGTATTCATCATATAAGGAAAGGGGTGATAGGTTTAACATGCTGATAGAAAAGGTGTTTGGGTAGAGTGGGTAATATAAGCTGGTTTAAGCGTTTGTGTTTTACTTTACATTGTGTGATATAGCATAAAATCTAATGGGTTGCAAAAATTATAAAATATTAAATCTCATATTTAGCTATAATCTCAAGTCAGCTAAAACTACATAAATACAGAATCTAAAAGGCTACAAATGACTACACAGCAAGATACATCACACAACCGCCGCTCTTATGGCACAAGTGTGCGGAAAACTAAACAGGATTCTAAGCAACCTTTAGAATCTAACACAGCACAACCTAACCCTATAAATTCCATAGAATCTAGCGTAGATTCTAGCTTTATAAATGATTCTAATCACATAGAATCCACCGCTACAAAAACCACTCAATCTACCCCTACGGATTCTAATCACACAGAATCTAAACATTCCACAACACAGAAGCAAGACAAGCATAAAGCACAGATTCTAGCCTTAAAGCACGCCCTTAAGACAGATTCTAAAAAAGCCGCACAAAAAGAGCAGTTTGTCCTTAAAGTCTCAATGTATAGTGCGTTGATTTTGGCGATTTTTGGCATTAGCTTTGGAATCTTTGTCAAATCTATGGCGGTGATTTTTGATGGCTTTGTAGCGTTAATTAGCGTGGGGCTTGGGGCTTTAAGCGTGATTACTTCTCGCTACATTTATAAAGAAGATGATGATATTTTTCAATACGGCTATGTCCGCTTTGAGCCTATGGTAAATCTTTTTAAATCCCTTGTGCTAGTCTTTGTGTGCGTGTATGCTTTTATAAACGCTTTGCAGAGTATCATTCACGGCGGCTATGCAGTCGAGCTTGGTGGGGCGGTGGCGTATAGTCTGTGTGCGTTTGTGTTTTGTGCGATTTTGTTTGTTTATACGCTTTTTTATACGCGACTTTTAGAATCTGATTTGATTAAAGTGGATAATACGGAGTGGAAGATTGACTGCGTGCTGTATTTGGGAGCGCTTGGGGCTTTTGGTGTGATTTATTTTATGCTTAATCCTAAGAGTGCTTTAGCGATGTATGTTGATCCCTTGCTTTTAGCGGTGCTATCCTTAATGCTGTGTGTCTCGCCTATCCGCATAGCCATTGCGAATTTTAAAGATTTGATTATGGTCGCCCCAAGTGAGATTGATTCTAAAATTACGCAGATTATGGAATCTTTGAGTAAAGATTTTGGCTTTAGCGATTATGATACGCATGTGGCAAAATCGGGGCGATTCTATATGGTGGAAGTCAATATCTTAATAGATAAAAATTGCAAGATTAGCTCTGTGGTGGAGTTTGATTCTGTGCGTGATAGGATTGAAAAATCCCTTGAGATTCCAAGCTATAAGATTTGGCTATCTGTAAGCTTTACAGGGAATGCGAAGTGGTTGTAGGATAGCTTATATTTATGCAGTATTTTAAATGTGTTTCAAGCCTAAATCACAACGGAAAGCTAGAATCTACTCTATCCTTAAGCCCTTTTTGAGTGTGAAAAGGGTGTCTAAAGTTTGCACGATATATTCTTGCTCTTGTAGTGGCGGTAGGGGGATAAGAATTTGCTCAAATAAATTTTTGTTAATAATCGGTGTTGCCGTTCCCGTTGAATTTGCCTTAATTGTTGATTGAAAATAGGTGCTATTTATGAAGTAATATAGCAGTGTCGCTTCAGCAAAAAGTGGTTTTGCTACATTTATTTGTTGATTACAAGTGCATTCCCTATCAACCAAACAAGCTTTACCGATTAAACCGCCGATACATACAACTAATATAGAATTAGCCTCTATTTTTCTAGCTTCTTTTAAGCCCTTTTCAGTTAATCCACGATTACTATAAATAACATTTCCATTGTTATCAATGTCGCCCGGATTAAGAAAAGGGATAAAATCACCAAAGTTTTCGGCATTGCTTGTTTTAGGTGTCGCACCTGTAAAAATCTCACAAATATCCCCAAGTTTTACCCACGCCCAAGAATTTGGGATAGTAAAGGG
>NZ_FZMS01000048.1 GCF_900198365.1 Helicobacter bilis
GAATGGGATAAAAAGCTTGGAGAGTTGTGGAAATAAGGTTGTTGGATTTTATCGTACTTTCATGTAGCAAATTCTTTATCATCTATGCATTGAAGCATATCTAATGGATGCGTTTAGGCATACAAGTTGAAAGAAATAAAAAATAGTTTATTTGTTTTTTACTCTATGCGAGATGGAAATGCTTTTTTATGATAAACAAAACTAAACTTAAAATCATAAAAATATCTTGACTTTATTATAAAAATATCTTATAATCACTTCTTTTTTTGTGTCGGGGCGTAGCTCAGTCTGGTTAGAGTACTTGGTTTGGGACCAAGGGGTCGAAGGTTCGAATCCTTTCGCCCCGACCATTTTCACTTAGCGTATTAAGGCATGTATGGTGGGTGTAGCTCAGTTGGTTAGAGCATCAGGTTGTGGCTCTGAGGGTCGTGGGTTCGAGCCCCATCATCCACCCCATATTTCTACATTGTTATAAAGCATAATATAAGCGAAGCTTTATGCGTCCATAGCTCAATTGGATAGAGCACCAGACTTCGGATCTGGGGGTTAGGGGTTCAACTCCCTTTGGGCGTACCACTTCATACGCTCATAGCTCAGCTGGATAGAGCAACGGCCTTCTAAGCCGTAGGTCAGAGGTTCAAATCCTCTTGGGCGTACCACTTCTTTCTGGATTATTCAATTAACCATACAAAGTATTTTTTCGCATGTTGCGTGGCGTTGTGGAGATAATAATCTTATTATGCTGTAATGCCAAAATCTTAACAAGATTAAGATAGAATACCATTCATTTTAAATATATGAAAAAGGATATACATGGAACTAAAACTTGCTAAAGAAAGTCTCAAGGCAGATATCAAAGCAAACACCATTACGTTTGAAGCAATGGCAAAAAAAGTGGAAGAAAGCGGTAGCAAAGGTGCAATATTTTATCTTGATAGAGAAAATGCGGAAAAGGATTTGAAAAAACTTGAGAGCTTTTTCAAAGGGAAAAATCATCATACGCTTATACGAGAGTTGCGTTATAGCATGGATACAAAGGATTATATTTACGAAGTGCATATTTTATAAGCTAAATGTCGTTTTATATCATCATGCGGTAATGAGTGCTTTATGCACCCTACATGCCAAAGAATCTAGGATGGTCCAGCAGGGTGGGACTACTTATAAAGTCAAATAACTTTGATTATACATAGTTTGAGCTTTTGTGAAACAATGCAATTTTTGTTGCTTGGTTAATAATTTTTGGTTAGAATCTCGCAAATTCTTTATTATGAGGAGAAATTATGGGAATTTATGATAGAAATTACACTCAAAATACACAAGAAGTAGATTACCAATCTTCATATAGTGATGCTGCTCTTGTGAATTTTGTAAGAACGACATATAAATTTTTTGCAGGCAGTTTGCTTTTAGCAACAATAGGTGCATTGGTTGGTATGGCAAACTTTGAAGTTGTCATGCAATATAGAATGCCGATCTTGATAGTTGAGCTTGCTCTTATTTTTGGTCTAGGTTTTGTGCAAGATAAGCCCGGTATTAATCTAGCTGTATTCGCCGCATTTGCTTTTATTAGTGGTTTAGCTTTAGCTCCGCTTTTAACTTTTGTGATGATAAAAAATCCAGCAATTGTAGCTCAAGCTCTTGCTATGACTACTATTATTTTTGGTATCATGAGTATTTTTGCTTTGAAAACTAAAAAAGATTTGGCAAATATGGGGACTGCACTATTCTGGTCAGTGCTTGTGATTTTTGTATTTAGTCTTTTAAATATGTTTGTTTTCAAAAGCCCTATGTTTCAGTTTGCAATTGCAAGTGCAGTAGTGCTTATCTTTAGTTTGTATATTGCCTATGATACACAAAATATTGTAAGAGGTCGTTATGATAATCCTATTATGGCGGCTATCTCTTTATACCTTGATGTGTTAAATATCTTTACTGCATTACTGCAGATATTAGGTCTTTCAAATAAGGATTAATAAAATCTAAGTTTTTGTTGAAGTTGCCATGTCGAGTGCAATGGAATATTGTCAAGTTTAGATTCTCTTGGGATATTTTTCCTATGATTCCGTGTGATGGATAAAATCGCCTACTTATCGTAACTTGCAAAGCAGAGTGTATGTAGGGGTTAGATTTCCAACAATCTCTTGAATGGAGACTCTATCTGCGGTGCAATGTAACAAAAATTTGTTCTACACTTAACAATGGATAGGACTCGCTGTGTGCGAATGTGTAAAACCTAATATAATAAATAAAGGACATTTATGCACACAATCATCACTCAAAGTGAATTTTTAGAATCTAGTGCGTTAGCCAAATATCTCTCAATGGATAAAATCGCTTTACTTGACGATTTAATACATAAGGCAAAAGAAAATAATCTCAAAAGCAAACATTTATACAAAGCATTTAATGCAGTCTTTGCGCGTGGGAATCTATCCCTACTCAAAAAGCCAAAAGTAGCCATCATTGGCACAAGATCGCCAAATCAATATGCAAAACAAATGACTACACAACTAGCAAACACGCTTTCACAAAAGGGTTTTGTAATCGTTAGTGGTGGGGCTATTGGCATTGATTCTATCGCACATTTAAACGCGAATAATAATGCTATTCTTATTTTGCCCTGCGGTATTGATGCAATCTATCCTAAAGAAAATGCTACTTTGATTAATAATCTAGCACAAAATGGGCTAGTTTTAAGCGAATATAGTGGCACATATAAGCCCATGAAGCATACATTTTTAGAGAGAAATCGCTTGATAATCGCATGGAGTGATATCATAATCATACCCCAAGCAGATATAAAAAGTGGCTCAAGCTCATCGGCAAATCTAGCCATAACCCTGCAAAAGCCCCTTTTTGTATTGCCCCATAGATTGCATGAAAGTCGCGGCACACAAGAGTTGCTACACGCACAGAAGGCACAATGTATCTATGATATAGAATCTTTTGTAACAAATCTCTGTGAGATTCACAATATAGCTCATACACAAGAGATAAAAGATCCACTCTTAGAGTTTGCATACAATAATGGGTTGTTTGAAGATGCACTAAAACTTTTTGGAGATTTAGTCTTTGCGTATGAACTAGAGGGTAAGATTAAACGCAATGGTTTATATATTGTGCCTTGCTAATATATGCTAAGAAGGACCTAAACATAATAGAATCTAGCCTTAAATCTCATACACGGCTAGATATTTTAGTGATTATTTACTATCATTTCACAAAAAGAAAAGAGAATGTCTATGCAAATCCATCAATTTCAGCCCATCATTAGTTTTATTTGGAGTGTGGCAGATGATTTACTACGCGATGTGTATGTTAAGGGTAAATACCGCGATGTTATCCTGCCTATGACGATTTTAAGGCGACTAGATGTTATCCTAAAGCCGACAAAAGATAAAGTCCTAGAAACCTATAACAAACATAAAGACAAGATGGACAAAGATACTCTAAATACTTTACTATGCAAAACAAGTGAAGCTACATTCTACAATCACTCACATTTCACACTCAAAAAGCTTTTAAACGACCCTAAAAATATTAGAATCAATTTTGAAAACTACCTTGAAGGCTTTAGTGAAAACATCAAAGACATTATCACAAAGTTTAAATTCAAAAATCAGCTTGATACGCTAGAAGATGCAAAAATCCTTTATGGCGTTATAGAGAGATTCTGCTCTGCAAAAATAAATCTCTCTATGCACCCCATTTTCAACGATAAAAATGAGCTTATCCACAAAGGCTTAAGTAATCTCGGTATGGGCTATGTCTTTGAAGAGCTTATAAGAAGATTTAACGAAGAAAACAACGAAGAAGCCGGTGAGCATTTCACACCCAGAGAGCTTATAGAGCTTATGACTCATCTTGTCTTTTTGCCTATAAAAGATAGAATCCAAAAAGGCATTTTTGCTATCTATGATAATGCGTGTGGAAGCGGCGGTATGCTTACAGAATCTAAAGACTTTATCACAGATGAAAAAGGGCTTATCCAATCTAAAGCTACAATTTATCTCTACGGGCAGGAGATAAACCCAGAAACCTACGCCATTTGTAAAGCCGATATGCTGATAAAGGGCGAAAATCCCGACAATATCAAATACGGCTCAACCCTAAGCAAAGATAAGCTAAGCGGCGAAAAATTTGACTTTATGCTGACAAATCCCCCTTATGGCAAATCGTGGGAAAAAGACCAAAAAGAATTAGATGTCAGCAAAAAAGGCGGAATCACCACTTGCAATGACCCAAGATTTCAGGTAGGCATCACAAGCAAAAGTGATGGACAAATGATGTTTTTGCTAAATATGTTAAGCAAGATGAAAAGCCCAAGCGAGAATAATGGCGTAGGCTCTCGCATAGCCTCCGTGCATAATGGCAGCTCACTTTTTAATAGCGATAGCGGTATGGTAGCTATCCGCAAATACATCATAGAAAACGACCTCCTAGAAGCCATCATCGCCTTGCCTACAAATATGTTTTATAACACAGGCATTCCCACTTTTATATGGATTCTAACTAACAACAAAATAGAATCTAAAAAAGGCAAAGTCCAACTCATAAATGCCACAAAAGAGACATATTACACAAAGATGAAAAAGTCCCTAGGGCAAAAGCAAAATAATATGACAAAAGAACATATAGACAAGATTACAAATCTTTTCTTAGCAAATATGCAAAATGATGATTGTAAAATTTATGATAATAGTGAGTTTGGCTATACTAAAATCACCATTGAGAGACCAAAAAGCATAGAATTTTTGGTCAATGATGAAAAATTTCAAGCCCTAAAAGATAAAGATAAGATTCTAGTAAAATTACAAGAATTAGAAATAAGTCCGCAAGATTTCACAAGTAGAGCAGATTTTATAAGCTTCCTTGATGTCAAACTCAAAAAAGCAGAAGAAAATTTACTTATAGATTCTGATAAAACAAACAACACAGAGAAAATCCCCCTCACACAAGATGTCCAAAGCTACTATGAAAACGAAGTAAAGCCCTATATGCCAAACTCTTGGATCGCTTGGGATAGCAAAACAATAGGCTATGAGATTTTGTTTAACAAATATTTCTATACCTACACACCACCAAGAAGCCTAGAATCTATCAATAAAGATTTACAAGACTTAGAGCAAGAAACGCAGGATTTATTAAAGCAGATTTTATGTTAGCAAACGACTTAAAGATAATGTGTTAAAATTTACATAAAAGGAGCAAAAAATGACTTTGATACTAGAAAATGTCAAGCAAGAGTTTTTAGATGATTTTAAAACCCTAGCAGATAAGGCACAAGCACATTTAAGCATAGAGCAAACACAAACCGATGATTTTCAACAATTACGCGAAGCTATGCTACAAGATTTAAAAAAGCCAGAAAATAAAGCCGTGTTTGAAAGGCTTAAAGATAAATGAAATATCTAAGCTTACAAGAAGTGCAAATAATGCACGATGATATTATCAATGAAATAGGCGGATTAAAGGGGGCAAATCCTAAGCAAATCGCCCTTTTAGATTCCGCTTTAACACAAATCCAAAACGATGATTATTACCCAAGCTTTATAGATAAGCTTACCCATTTAATGTTTGCCTGTGTGAAGTTCCACCCTTCGCTAGAATGCAACAAACGCACCGCACTTTACATAGCAAAAGCCTTTATCAAGCTAAACCGCCCAGATTCTCTCCCTGCTGATTTCTACCAAAGGCTAGAAGATGTAATTGTAAGCGTAGCAAGTGATGAGATAAGCAAAGATGAGTTAGCACAAATCTTAAGTGCTATGCTAAAAGGCAACTAAATGAAAAAGCATACTCAATTCCCTTATGAAAGTAGCAAAGTGTCCTACAAACCTAGCGGGATAGAATGGCTTGGGGAGATTCCACAGCATTGGGAGATTAAACCCCTCCAAGCTATTTTTAATCAAAGAAATGAACAAAATAATACTTTAGAATTTCAAACAATTCTTTCACTTGTTAAAGATGTCGGCGTAATACCTTATGAAGAAAAAGGAAATGTCGGCAACAAAGCAAAAGATGATTTGCAGGGCTATAAGACTGCAAGAGTTAATGATTTAGTATTAAACAAAATGAATGCTGTAATCGGCTCATTAGGTGTTTCAAAATATAATGGTTTAGTTAGTCCCATTTATTTAGTTTTATATATTGAAAATCCAAACTATTTGATAGCTTACTATTCTTATCTTTTTCAAACAAAATCTATCCAAAAGTTTTTAAGAAAATTTGCTTATGGCATTATGGAAATTAGGGAAAGTATAGATTATTTAGAATTTAAAAAGATGTTTTTACCTACACCCCCACTACAAGAGCAAAAAGAGATTGCGGAATTTTTAGATTCTAGGTGTGAGAAGATTCAAAACTATATAGACAAAAAGCAAAAGCTCATCACACTCTTACAAGAGAAAAAACAAGCCCTAATTAACGAAGCCGTTTGCGGTAGGGTGGCTTGTCATACTGCCGACTCCCATTGTCATACTGAGCCTTTAGGCGAAGTATCTAACCCTACTTGTCATACTGAGCGTAGCGAAGTATCTCATAACGCAGAATCCACAACAGAATCTAAAAAAGATTTTTCGCCTACGGCTCAAAATGACAAAAAGGGCGTATTCTACAAGCCTAGCGGTATAGAATATCTCGGGCTTATTCCACACCACTGGGAAGTAAAAAAGCTGAAATTTATAGCTTCCATTCATAATGGACGAGAACAAACTGAAATAACTGATGAAAATGGAATTTATCCCATATATGGTTCGGGTGGAATTCTTGGTAAATCAATGTATTTTATATACGATAAGCCATCCGTATTGTTAGGCAGAAAAGGAACGATAGATAAACCATTATTTGTAGAAGAGCCTTTTTGGACTATCGATACTATGTTTTATACAAGCATATCAAAGATTGTATTACCAAAATATTTTTATTATCTATGCCTTACAATCGATTTTCAATTTTATATTTCAGGTTCTGCAATTCCAAGTATGACGCAATATGATTTAGCAAATATATCTTTTGCTTTGCCGCCACTCCAAGAGCAAAAAGAGATTGCGGAATTTTTAGATAAAAAATGTGAAAAAATTGATGACATCATAGAAAAAACAAAAAAGCAAATCACACTTATTAAGGAATGCAAAAACACACTTATAAACGAAGCCATTTGTGGTAGAATAAGAGTAAATTAAAAAGGGGGTTATATTTGGAACAAGATAAGTTAGAAATTGAAAAACAACTTTTGCAAATCCATTATTATTTTACAGATGAGTCTCATTCAATGGACGCTTTTGTCCGCAATGCTATGGAAAAAGATTTGCTCAATTTGATGAAAGAAATTGCAAATATTTTAGATGTTAATATAAACATAGATAGCGAAGCAAAAAAAAACAAGGAAGTTTAATAGATACTATTTCTGTATCACAAGTTGTGGTAGGATGTATTGGGAGTATCATTGTTCCCATTACAATCTATTATCTTACAGGTGGATTTAAAAAAAATAAGGGAATGGATTTGGATAATGCCCTAAAAGCACAAAAGTTAGAAATGGATAAAATTCTAACAGAAAAAGAGCGAATAAAATTACATCAATTATATAAAAAACTAACGATAAATCATAAATCAAATAGGATAATGTCAAATTTTTATAACAAAGCAGAAAAATGCGAAAAAATTGAAAAAATAGGCTATAAAACCGCGAATCAAAGTGAGATTGTTGTGGAAAGGAATAAGTTTAAAACTTTCATTCTTACAGAAAATAAGGATATAGAACTTATAGAAAACGCTGAAATTGAAATTATATCCCCTGTATTAAAAGAAGGTAAATACAAATGGAAAGGAATCTATAATGGAAATAAAATAGATTTCAGTATGGGTGATAGTGGCTTTAAGAATGATGTAATTACACAAAAACATAATTTTATTAATGGAACAAGTATTATTTGTGATTTAGAGATTAGTAGAATTTTTGATGAGTATGGAGAAGAAGTTAAAATATCTTATAGAGTTAAAAAAGTGCTTGGAATAAGAATCGGTGAAGTGCTAAAGCTTACAAAACTTGGTAAAAAAATAAAAAGGCAAAAGCAGATAGATAATGAGCCAACTTTATTTGATTTTATGACAGATAATCATAAGGAGCAATAATGACTAACTATACAGAAAAAGATTTAGAAAGCTTTATAGAATCTTCTTTATTAGAAAATGGCTATATCAAAAGAGCAAGTAAAGATTATGATAAAAATTTATGTGTAGATAAGGAGTTGTTTTTACGCTTTTTAAACTCAACTCAAGCAAAAGCCCTGCAGGAATTAGAAAAAAGAAATATAAAAGAGCAAGAGTTGCTAAAAAGAGTAGCTTCACAAATAAGCGAGAAAGGAATCTTAAAAGCCTTGCAATCGCATATAGAAATAATGGGCGTTAAACTCTTTCTTGCATACCCTAAGCCAAATTCTAGTCATAATCCACAAGCCATAGAAAACTATAAGAAAAATATCTTTTCTATCACGCGTCAGCTTTATTATAGTGAGAAAAATAACAACTCTTTAGATATGGCGATTTTCCTAAATGGACTTCCACTTATCACTATGGAGCTTAAAAATCCTTTCACACATCAAAATGTCTATAATGCCACAAAGCAGTATAAAACAGACAGAGACCCAAGAGAGCGTATATTTAAGCAAAGTGTGGTGTATTTTGCCCTTGATAGTGATGAAGTGTATATGAGCACAAAGCTAGAAGGAATGGCTACAAGATTCCTACCCTTTAATCGTGGGCTAAATAATGGCAGTGGAGAAATAGGGTGTGAGTGTGGCAGTGGGAATCCGCTTGTTGCGAATAAAATGAAAACAAGCTACTTTTGGGAAGAGATTTTACAAAAAGATAATGTGCTGAATCTGCTTTTTAACTTCGCACAAATTGTAAAAAAAGATAAAACAGAATCTGTGGTATTTCCTAGATTCCATCAATTTGATGTGGTGCGTAAGCTTTTAAATGATACAAAAGAAAAGGGCGTGGGGCAAAGGTATCTTATCCAACATAGTGCAGGAAGTGGGAAAAGTAACTCAATCGCGTGGTTAGCCCATAATCTAGTAAGCTTACATAGAAAGCAAAATGATGAAGAAAAACCTGTCTTTGATAGCATTCTAGTCGTAACGGATAGAAAAGTGCTAGATAGACAGATACAAGAGAATGTCAAGTCTTTCACACAAGATAAAAACCTTGTAGAATCTATCACAGATGGAAGCAGACAGCTAAAAGCCGCCATAGAAGAGGGTAAAAAATCATCATCACAACGATACAAAAATTCCCCTATATCGCTGATGAAATCACGCATTTACAGAATAAAACCTTTGCAATAATCATAGATGAAGCACACTCTAGCCAAAGTGGTAAAAACGCACAGAAAATGGGAGAAGCCATAAGTAATAAAAACTTAGAATCTAATAAGATAGATTCCAATGAAATAGACATAGAAGAAGAGCTGATAAAAATCATTGAAAATAAAAAGTTTCAAAAAAATGCAAGTTATTTTGCTTTCACTGCTACGCCTAAGCCAAAAACGCTAGAAATGTTTGGAATCCCTTGTGAGATAAATGGGGAGAGAAAATTTATCCCCTTTCATCTTTACTCTATGAAACAAGCCATAGAAGAGGGCTTTATCCTTGATGTGTTAAAGGGCTATATCACTTATACAAGTTATTATAAAATCGTATCTAAAAATGATAATAGGGAATACGATAAGAAAAAGGCAAATGCAAAGCTAAGAGATTATGTAACAAATCATATTGCAACGATTGAGAAAAAAGCAACAATAATGATAGAGCATTTTTTTCAAAATATTTGTAAAAAAATCGGCGGCAAGGCAAAGGCGATGGTCGTTACAAGCTCTAGGGAAAATGCGGTTAAATATTATCTTTTCTTTAGGAAGTATTTGCAAGAGAATTATCCACAATATAAAGCTTTAGTGGCATTTTCAGGGGATAAGGAAATAGATGGGGAGAGTTATAGCGAAGCAGAGCTTAATGGCTTTAGTGAATCTATGCTAAAAGATGAATTTAAAAAGGATAATTATCGCTTTTTAATTGTCGCGGAGAAGTATCAAACAGGCTTTGATGAGCCGCTTTTACACACAATGTATGTAGATAAAGCCTTAGAGGGCATAAGTGCGGTGCAAACACTCTCACGCCTGAATAGAATCTGTAAAAATAAAGAAGATACTTGCGTGCTAGACTTTGCAAACACGCACGAAAAGATTGGGGAGTCTTTTAGCACTTTTTATGGGCAAACTTATCTCAAAGAGCCAAGCGATATTGAAAAGATTTTCACGCTTAAAAGTAATCTATTTGAATATGGAATCTATACGCAATATGAGCTAGATTCTTTTGTAGAAGCTATTTTACAAAGGCAAAGCGAGGATAGAATCCACTCTAAACTTGATACTATGGTAAAGGAATATAACGCAAAAAGCGATGATGAAAAGACAGAGTTTTACACAAAAGCAAAGGCGTATTTGAGAGAATACTCCTTTCTCGCACAGATTATTCCCTTTAATGATACAGAGCTTGAAAAGCTATATATCTTGCTAAAAATGCTTATTACAAAAATAGCCCCACCACGCACGGAGGACTTAGCAAGGGGGATAATAAATAATGTAGATTTAGATAGCATACGCATAATGCTTGAGAGCAAAAAGGATATAGAGCCAGAGGGGGATAAAGGCGGGGTTAAACCATCAGGTGCTGATGGCTCTAGCAAGAAAGAAGTAGAGCTTGAACGACTATTAAATATCATTAAGGCATTTAATGATAAATTTGGCAATGTAGAATTTGGAGCAGATGAAAAGATAGCAAAAGAACTTATGGATTTAAAAGATGATATTGCAAACAACCAAACGCTTAAAGATACTCTAGGAGATAAACAAAATGCACGCAAATTATTTACAGATATTTTTAAAAATAAATATTTAGATTTCTACTTAGAAAACTCGCTATTTTTAGAACAGCTAGGGGACAAACAAGCGGAGTTTAAAGAAAAAGTTTCTAGCGTGATATTTGAGATGATTTGGGCGGATAAAAGCAAGTAGATTGCCGTGTGATATGCGTTTATGTAAAGTTTAAGTAGGATTATTTATAAAAAGATTCTAATCTTTTAGTGGCTTTAATGTGCGAAATTATAATTCATTGAATTTATAAATCTTTGTTATTAAAGTATAGTCATGCTTAGTTTTTTATAACCAAGTGGTGATTTCGTGTTATCACCCCATATATGCTTATCCTGTATATATGGAGTGATTTTTCAAAGCGTTATCATGCTATTTTTATAGCACTTGTTGCACGATTTTTTCAATCTCTGCTTGACTTTTTGGCTCGACTAGTCGTTCTGCGACTTCTTTGCCATTTTTGTAGAAAATGAGTGTTGGGATTCTCCTAATTTGTAGTGAATCTTTGAGTTGCTCTTCTGTGTCAAAATTGACTTTAAAAAAGCGGATTCTATCCTTATATTCATTTTCTAATGCTGCCATGATTGGCTCAATGCGTTTGCAGTCAGGACACCAGCTAGCCCCAACATTGACTATTGCCACATCCTCACTTGTCATACTAGAAAAATTGCTATGATTTAACTCTTGCATGTATTTCTCCTTACTATAAACATTTGTAGCCTAATCACCATAGATTCACTACATAAAACATGATAATATAGGCTACAATGTTGGATTATAACAAAATACTTTTAATTGTGATTTGTGTAAATAAAATATATAATATTAGTTGTATTTACAAACTAAGTTTGTGTAAAATTTGTTTCAAGATTTCTATTATACATGCAAAGGATTACATGCAACCACAAATTGATGGCATTGAGATTCTCACTCAAATATGCGAAACAAAAAAGAGAAAAATGCAGGAAAAGGGCATATCGCTTGGATATGATTTGCCACAAAAAAGGGAGTTTCCACTGATTTGCCCCACTTTGCTTAATGATAAATTTGCCCCATTTGTCATTGCTGAAGTGAAGCGAAAAAGCCCTACAAAAGGACATATCAGCACCATCACAGAGCCAACAAAACTTGCACAGATATATATAAATCAAGGGGCAAATGCAATTTCTGTGCTTTGTGAGGAAGACTATTTTCAAGGAAGTTTGCGGGATTTATATGCGATTAAAAGGGCATTTCCACAGGCTTGTATCTTGCGTAAGGATTTTATTTTACATAAAGATGAAGCAAGAGTTAGCTATTTCTTTGGGGCTGATATGGTGCTGCTTATAGTGGCACTTTTTGTTGATGATATGGAATCTTTTTGTGCTATATATGATGAACTCTTAGCCTATAATCTCACGCCATTAATAGAGATTCACACACTTGCTGAATACAATCTGATTAAGGACTTAAATCTTCAAAAAGCTATTGTAGGCATTAATACGCGGAATCTCAAAACCTTTCAAATCAATAAAATGGAGGCGATGAAGCTACGCGCACAGATTCCAAAGCATATACCTGTTATCTTTGAATCTGGCATACAATCAGAGTATGATAGCTTTATGGCTGGGAGTGGTGGATTTCAAGGGATTTTATGCGGCAGTTTTTTAGTCGAACGGCTTGATAAAAAAGAAGTTTTTTTAGAATCTAGTAGGGATTTAGATTTGTCTTATAATGTAGATTCTAGACCAACAAGCCACGCAAACACAACCACAAATTCTAGCAGTTGCTCTGTGGCTTTGGTTGCTTTGGCTGACTTAGAGGGTAGGAGTTATCTAAGCGATATGACTATCCATCACAATTCAGCCAATCGTTCAAATTGTATAGACAAGGGTGCAAATTTAGAGAATCTAGATTCTAAACATACACCACACCACAGCATCATATACGGACTAAAACAAGCATTCAGTATCGGTGCAAGTAAAGATATATTTGCTACTTTACTACAAAGATTCTATACAAAAAATCACTCAATGCAAAAAGAGTGCTATAAACCACTCATTAAAGTATGCGGTATTAATGATTTAGAGTTTTTAAAAGAGAGTGTGAAATACGCTGATATGCTAGGCTTTATCTTAACACCAAAGAGTATGCGTTATGTGGAAAGAAAGTTTCTACAAGAAGCACAAAAAGTTTATGATACGCATAAAGATTCTATGCCTTTACGGGTTGGTGTAGTTACACATGAATGTGTTGAGGTCGGTGTAAAATATTTAGAAGAAGGACTTATTGACTGCTTGCAACTGCATGATATGCCTATATCATTTTGCATTGAAAGTGAGATTGTAAAAGATATTGAATCTTTTTATGGACCATATCCCCTGCATACACTTTATGCGAGATTACACACAGGGCTTTTACCCTTTTATCCATCTATCAACTATAAGGAATTGTTACATATAGACAAAGGATTGCAAACACACTTTGCCTTATGGGATAGTAGTGCGGGTAGTGGATGTGATATAGATATTGTGGCTATACAAGATTTTCTAGCAAAACACAAAACTTTGCAGGGAAACTTATGGTTAGCAGGTGGAATCTCTGCTAAAAATTTACAGACTATACTCACACTCAACCCCATGTTGCTTGATATATGTTCTGGTTTTGAAAGCCAAAAAGGCAAAAAAAGTATTCCATCTTTAAAAGAATTTTTTGATCTGTTAGATAGTCTATTTTAAGTTTTACAAAAAGTAAAGTCGTGTTATTGTCTTTAAGAATTCATAACTAGATAATGTTTCCATAAAAAGAAGTGTCTATTATCGGCATATCTTGATTTTTAACATTTTTTAGGGTAGAATACATACTTTTAATTTTTATCAATAATGCTACAAGGTTGATAAATTTATGAATTTAAAGGAAGATTATGGAACAAACACTATCTATTATTAAACCAGATGCGGTGAAAAAGAATGTTATCGGTAAGATTATCACAAGATTTGAGGATAATGGTTTGCGTATTGCGGCAGCAAAAAAAGTGCAGTTAAGCAAATGCGAAGCAAAAGAGTTTTATGCGGTGCATAAAGACCGCCCTTTTTATAATGATCTTGTGGAGTTTATGATAAGTGGTCCTGTGGTTGTTATGGTGTTAGAGGGAGATAATGCGGTTGCGAAAAATAGGGAGCTTATGGGTGCTACAAATCCTAAAGAAGCAGCACCCGGGACTATACGCGCTGATTTTGCAGATAGCATTGATGCAAATGCAGTGCATGGGAGCGATTCTAAAGAAAATGCGGCTATTGAGATAGCCTTTTTCTTCGCAAAAAGTAAGATACTATAAGGTATTTTAGCATATTGGCAAATAGGCGGTTTTTGTGCGGATTGAGTTTAGAAAAATCACAGAAAAGCCAAAGCAAATCCATTTGATACTTGATAAAAAGCAAAGTGAAGTTATATTTGAAAACGAACATATAGAATTGCAAGGCGAGATTATGCGGCAAGATTCTAAACTTGCGGTATTTCGTGGTAATATTAAGGGGAATTTGCAGCTTATTTGCTCTTTGAGTGGAAATGAGTTTAGTGCTGAAATTGATGAATCGTTGGTTTTGTATTTTTCAGATGGAATCTGGGAAGCACAAAGCCAATCAAAAGTCATCAATTCACTTGATGTGATTGAGTTTTTTGATGGTTTCATAGATTTTGATTTTGTTTTAGCAAGCGAGATAGAATCTATACGATTAGATTATAATATTAAGGAGTAAGTCATGGCTGTTCCTAAGCGAAGAGTGAGTAAAACTAGAGCGGCAAAGAGAAGAACGCACTACAAAGTAAAACTAGCAACACCGGTCAAAGATAAAGATGGTAGCTGGAAACTACCGCATCATATTAATAAATTTACACAATCTTATAGTTAGGGCATTATGTTACAGATTGCATTAGATGCAATGGGTGCTGACAATGGCGTTGAGCCTGTCGTATGTGGTTTGTTGCAAGCGTTGCAAAATAGAAACTTTAAGGCATGTTTAGTAGGCGATACTGCGTTGCTAAAAACTTCTTTAGATTCTAAGAATCTCTCAAGTGATATATTGCAACGCATTGAGTTATTGCATACTGATGACTATGTGCGTATGGAAGAAAAAGCAAGTGATGCAAATAAACGCACAACCACTTCCATATATCATGCCATTGGGCTTGTAAAGAATGATGAAGCAGTCGCATGTGTCAGTGCAGGACATAGTGGTGCTACGATGAGTTTAGCCACCTTGCAAATTGGGCGGATAAAGGGCGTTTCTCGTCCTGCTATATGCACTTGTATGCCAACGATAGAGAATCGATGTAGCATTATACTTGATGCAGGTGCAAATACAGATTGTAAGCCTGAATATCTTGTCGATTTTGCATTAATGGGCTTTCATTACGCAAAACATGTTTTACATTATGAAACACCTAGCGTTGGACTCTTATCAAATGGCGAGGAAGATTCTAAAGGCAATGAACTCACAAAGCAAACCTTTCAGCTATTGAAAGAATATAACTTTTTCAAAGGCAATGTTGAAGGATCGGACATATTCAATGGCTCTGTTGATGTTATCGTGTGTGATGGCTTTATGGGGAATCTTGTGCTAAAGGCAAGTGAGGGTGTAGCAAACTCTATTAGCACGATATTAAAGGCTGAGATTAAAAAGTCTTTTATGAGTTCTTTAGGCTATCTTTTTGCAAAGTCAGCATTTAAAGCGTTGAAAACAAAGATTGATTATGCAGAATATGGCGGTGCTCCACTGCTTGGCATTAAAAAGCCTGTAATTATTAGTCATGGTAAGAGTAATGCTAGGGCTATGGAATGTGCAATTTATCAGGCTATTGAAGCATGTGATTCAAAAATATGTGATAAAATTGCAGAAGCATTTCAATCTATGCAACGATAAAAAGTGATAATATAATGGCTATAGTGTTTTAAAGCCCATTGTGTTGTAAGCATTTCATTTTTTGCTTCAATATGTATCGTCACAAGTGTTTTTAAGGAAGAAGATATGTTCTATGCCTCTATCAAGTCTATCGCCTCTTATGTCCCTAGTAATTGTGTTCCGAATGATTTTTTTACGCAATTCTTAGATACTAATGATGAGTGGATTACACAACGCACAGGGATAAAAACACGCTATTTTGCAGATAAAGAACAGATGAGTAGTGATTTAGGCGTGGAAGCTGCTAAGACTGCTATTATGAGAGCAAATCTTAGTCTAAAAGATATTGATTTAATCCTTTGTGCGACCATTAATCCAGACTTTTTTGCCATGCCCTCAACTGCTTGTATTATCGCTACAAAGCTTGGCATTGCTGATGTCCCTGCATTTGATATAACTGCAGCTTGCACAGGCTTTGTGTATGCTTTATCCATAGCTAAAGGGTATGTAGAAAGCGGGATGTATAAAAATGTCCTTGTAATAGGTGCTGAAAAAACGAGTGCTGTGCTTGATTTTACCGATAGAACAACCTGCGTTTTATTTGGTGATGGGGCTGGGGCTTGTGTCGTTGGGAGAGGGGATAAAGTCGGCATTAAAGATATTCACATTTCTTCTGATGGGCAGTTTTCACACCTGCTTTGCACTCCAAAAAGATTCAATACTTTCACACAAAACGAAGCTCTAAGCATGTTTAGCATAGATGAAGAAGAGAGTAAAAACCAAGTCTTAAAAATGAAAGGCAATGAAGTATTTAAGGTAGCCGTAAGGACAATCGCAAAGGACGCACAAGATATTTTAGCATACAATAATATGAGCGCATTAGACCTAGATTATTTCGTGCCACATCAAGCGAATTTACGCATTATACAATCGGTCGCAAATACGCTTAACCTCCCTGATGAAAAGATTATCCTAACCGTGCAAAAATATGGCAACACTTCTGCAGCAAGCATTCCCATGGCACTTGATGATGCTTATACAAGTGGTAAGTTTAAGCACAGAGATTTATTATTGCTTGATGCCTTTGGCTCTGGTTTCACATGGGGAAGTGCGTTAGTGTATGCTGATTTTGCATAGATTCTTTTGTGAGATTCTATGCGATAAAAATTCTATGATTGTGTCATTTTTTTGTGGTTTTTAAGGTAAAAATTAGAAAATGATAGTATAATAGCGGTTTTACATTTTTTAAAGGATAGCTATGCAAGTTATATTTAAGAACGGAGGCAAGCAATACAAGGCACAAGTGGGAGATATACTTCTGCTTGATAAATTGAGCCTTGAGCCAAAGTCAAAGCTAGAAATTAGTGAAGTCCTTGCTATCGTAAATGGTGAGGATTTGGTCGTAGGGAAACCATTTATTGCAAATGCAAAAGTGGAATTAGAGGTTATTAATGAAGGTAGAGGCAAAAAGGTTATTACCTTCAAGAAAAGAAGGCGTAAAGACAGCAAAACAAAACGAGGTTTTAGACGAGACTTTACACGCGTAAAAGTAACAAATATCATTAAGTAAGGAATGTTAGATGGCACACAAGAAAGGTCAGGGCAGTACGCAGAATAATAGAGATTCTGCAGGAAGAAGGTTGGGCGTTAAAAAATTTGGTTCTCAGTTTGTAAGAGCAGGGAATATTATCGTGCGACAAAGAGGCACAAAGGTGCATGCAGGAAATAATGTCGGCATGGGCAAAGACCATACGCTTTATGCGCTTATTGATGGTATTGTGAGTTTCCAACAAAAAGATAAATACAGAAAAAAAGTTTCTGTTATCCCCTCTAACAGCTAATATATAATTAGTTCTTTCAAATATTTGCGGCATGTTTTAATGTCGCTCTTTTTAGACTTTAGATTCGTCAGTCTTTTTATTAATAATGAATATTTCAATATTGTTTGTGATGACGATAAGATCGTGCTTAGATGTAAAGTATAGTGTATAACAATTTTTATCTTGATTTAATATCATAGAAAATTGTAACAAATAAATTTGAAGTCAAAAAAGGGGGATAATGAATGGCTCCGGATGCAGGATTCGAACCTGCGACCAAGTGGTTAACAGCCACCTACTCTACCGCTGAGCTAATCCGGAATGAAGTAAAAATAAAGATATAATTATATAGAAAATTTTATTAATAGTCAAGACTTAATGATAAAATTTTATAGATTCTAGTAATGATAAGGAATTTTATGCAATATAACAGGAAACTAAAACAATTCCTAGACACACAATACTCTCTTTTTAACGCACAAATATACCTGCATTCGCACCCAGACCCATTGCAAATAGCCCACAAACATAGAGATTTTATATATTTTGATGAGTTGTGCTTGATCTGTGCTTTATATGCCTATGGTAACGTACAAATGATTGTAAAAAATCTCTCTTATATGCCCTTTTCTTGCTTGATTGACGCAGATTCTATAAAAGATATGCCACTAGATTTGTTTCCATATTACAGATTCCAAACACGAGAAGATACTAAAAATTGTTTTCTCATCATTGCTGATTTTATTAAAAAAGGCGGTATTAAATCGCTATTTTTAGAATCTTATACAAAACATTTTGATATTTTACATGCCATCAATCGTATTGAAAAACTAGCAAATGACTATATAAACGCACACAAGATTCAGAGTTATGGATTGCAATTTTTATTTGGCAACCCCTGCAATATGCAATCCACACGCAAACGATACAATATGTTTTTACGATGGCTAATCCGCAAGGATAACCTTGACTTTGGGCTATGGCGCGAAGTAGATACATCGCATTTGCTTTTACCTCTTGATACTCATACTTTTAAGATCTCAAAGCAACTTGGACTTTGTAAAACTAAATCTTATAATCTAAAGGCAGTAAAAGAAATCACGCATACACTAAAATCCTTTGATTCTAAAGACCCAATAAAGTATGACTTTGCTTTGTATCGTATTGGACAATTAGGTTTGGATATTGTGTTTTAAACTAATTTATAGTGCATAGAAGAAACTATAAGACTTATATGTAAGTCACAAGATTTGAATCTATCGTGTTCTCCGATCTTTAAGGGTATTAAAGTCCTACATTTATCTAGATGGCAAGTCTCAACCCCAATTATCAATCGCTGTGTCAAAAATAAATATGATTCAAGTGTGTTTATCTCAAGCAATATTGCTATTGAAAAAGATAATTCGCTTAATATGACAATAATTCTTTTCAATGCTAAAAGCATTTTTTTGAAAATGTAGTTACCCTTGCAAAATCCCATTTAACACACAGCTTAGAGATTCTACAATCATTAAAGTTACGATAATTGTTAGATTTAAGATAGAATCCATCTTTTATAATACAATATTTTACAAGCAAAGGCATTCATGTTAGTTGATAGATTAAAACCAATTATTGAGCGAAATGACGCATTAGCAGCCATGCTAAGCACTGAAGAAGTCATAAATGACATTGCGAAACTCACTGCATTAAGCAAGGAAAAAAGTGAAAGCGATGAGATAGTCGCGAAGGCAAAAGAGTATCTAAACGTCCTTGATGACATTACTAGCAACAAGGCGTTATTAGAGGACAAAGAGCTAGGGGAGTTAGCCAAAGAGGAGCTAAAAGAGCTTGAAATAGCACAAAAAAACCTTGAAGATGAAATTAAGATTCTATTAATCCCAAAAGATCCAAACGATAAAAAGAATATCTATCTTGAGATTCGGGCTGGGACAGGCGGCGATGAAGCGGGAATCTTTGTAGGCGATTTGTTTAGTGCGTATTGTCGCTACGCAGATTCTAAGCAGTGGAAAGTAGAGATTATTAGCAGCAGTGAAAATTCAGTTGGCGGCTATAAAGAGATGATTGCCTTAGTGAAAGGTGATGGTGCATACTCAAGGCTGAAATATGAGGGTGGCACACATAGGGTGCAGCGTGTCCCAAAGACAGAATCACAAGGCAGAATCCACACTTCCGCAATAACTGTTGCCATCATGCCAGAAGTCGATTCACTAGAGATTAATATTAATCCAAATGACTTAAAAATCGATGTATTCCGCAG
>NZ_FZMS01000049.1 GCF_900198365.1 Helicobacter bilis
GCTTTAGAATCTTGCTCTAAACCTAGCTTTGTTTTTTCTATGTTTTCGTTTATGGCGTGAGCCATCTCTCCTAGCTCATCATGGGTTGTAATATGCAGGGGCTTTGGTGCGGTTTTTACCTCGTGGTTTAAAAATGCAAAAAATGTGAGTAAGCTTTTTTTGATAGTTTCAACTGGCTTAAGGTAGATATAAAGCACCACAAATAGCACGATCATGCTTATCGCTGACATTAAAACAACAAGTATGCTTTGCAGTGTAGCCATATCCCAAATTGGCTTTTGTATCATACTTAAATCTTCGAGTGTGCATACTGAATACGCTTGTCCTTGCACGCTTGCATGATTGCAAGTTGCCATTTTGCGTTCTGTTTCATTGCTGCTTACATAGTCAAAGAGAATATTTTTATAGTTACCTTGTTTTGCGGTTTCTGCATATAATGCTTTGAAATTCTCATTTTCTTTTAGCAAGATTTCTTTATTCGATGCTGCAAATGGCACATGTATGGAATCAAGGGCAAATACATTCACAGGGATAGCATTAAAATGGTCTTGTAGCTGCTCTAGCATAAGATCGAGTGAAAGTATGCCGATAAATTTACCATCTTTGTAAAGCGGATATGCAAAGGTAAAGCATGGTAGGTGGGTTAAAGTATCCTCATAAGCAGGGCTAATGTATATGCCATTTTGCTTTTTAGCTTCAATATACCAATCACGCGTTCGCACATCATAGTTATGTGCTTTACCATAGGAATAATGGCTGATTTTTTCCTTATCAGATTCTGTATCGCTGACTATAAGCTCCCCATTTTCTCTGCCTATACCAGCGTTCATAAAGTTACCGCCAATGCGAAATGAACGAAGAAGTGGTCCTACATTTTCCATCACTGCTTCTTGTG
Source organism: Helicobacter bilis (assembly GCF_900198365.1). GTDB lineage: Bacteria > Campylobacterota > Campylobacteria > Campylobacterales > Helicobacteraceae > Helicobacter_A > Helicobacter_A bilis_B. The sequence continues at coordinate 896 of NZ_FZMS01000049.1, forward strand.
TGGCTAACTTTTCATAAGGCATTTCTAGAATCATATTGCCAAACTCTTGTGTGGCTTTGAAGTTAGTTGCCATAAAATCCGCAATAATTGCATCTGCCATTTTTACATTATTTGCTTGTGTATGTGCGGCTAACTCTAGCGTATTACTACGAGTAACAATGAAAGTGATTAGCCCGATACCAAGCAATGCGATCACCATTAATGCACCGACTAAGCATGCAATTTTTGTTTTAATGCTTTTTACCATGAAAGCTCCTAAGTATGTAGAAATAAATTATTTTGCGTAAATGCAAGTAATTTGTAGAACTGCATTAATGCGTGTATATGGTAATAACACAAAAATATAGCCCAAAACTATACATTGTTAAAAACAATCAAGATTTAACATCATTGTCTTTATTTATTGCTTCATTGCCGAATGTCTCACCAGTCTCGCTCAAATCTCTTGTCTTTTTGCTTCGTGCTTCGATAATAATTGGTGTGCCAAGAAAGCCAAAATGTTGCCGTAAAGTATTGATAAGATAGCGTTTGTAGCTAAAATGCAGGGCATTTGGTCTATTCATAATAAGGGCTATTTTTGGTGGCTTAGAATCAAACTGCGTTGCATAATAGATTCTCACAATCTTGCCATGATCGCTTGGTATGGGGTGCTTTTTAAGTGCATTTTGTATGCAGGTATTAAGCTTTGCAGTTGGGATTCTAAGGCTAAAATGCTGATAGACTTCTATAATCTTTTGCTTTAATTCCTTAATATGCCTATGCGTTGTGCTTGAAGCGGTTATAATTGGTGCGTATTCTAAAAACTTAAACTTTCTTTTATAGATTTCAAGGCGACTATCAAACTCTTTGCTGCGTATATCCCATTTATGAAATACTACGATAACACCTAGTCCATTGCTACTTGCAATAGAGCTAATCTTTTCATCAAGCTCCACAAACTCCGTGCTACAATCAAGCACAAGCAGGGCAATATCGCATTCTTGCAACATTTTTTGCGTTCTATCAAGGGCGTATTTCTCTATCCCTTCAATCTTACTGCGTCTGCGAATCCCTGCGGTATCAACAAATGTAAGCTTATAGCCATTATACATAATATGCTCATCAACGGGGTCAATGGTAGTCCCTGCGATGTCTGATACAAGGGATCTGTTTGTATTTGTGAGTGCGTTTAATAGAGAGCTTTTGCCGACATTTGGACGACCTATAATGCCTATTGAGATAGTGTTGTCTATTTGGTTAGATATGGTATTTAGAGATTCTGTAGTTTGTTTTGTTTTGTCTATGGAATCTATATCGTTATTATATTGGGTGTTAAGTAAAATGTCGTGTTTAGATTCTATGCTAGACACTTTACCTAAAGGCTTAGTATGACGAATATTAGAATCTAGATTCTTGTCATATTGAGCCTTTGAAAAAGGCGAAATATCTTTTAAAGATTCTATACTAGATGTTTCGCTACGCTCAACATGACAAGGATTAGAATCTGGATTCTGTGTAACTTGTGTTTTAGAATTAGTGCGACTTTTTAAAGTAGGATTAGAATCTAGCTTTTCATCTTCAAAAGTGAGTATGCTTTCTGTATCGTCAAAATAATCTAAAAAATCAAGTGTTTTTAAAGTCTTTTGTGCTTTTATCTTTTTAGAATCTATGAGCTCTTGTATTATGTTTTCAATGCTTGATAGAAGCTTTGTAATGCCTCTATTATGTGCCACAGAGATTGTGATATAGGGCACACCAAATGCCATAAAATCATTCGCTTGTATAGCGATTTTATCATTATCGACTTTATTTAACACGAGTAAAAGCGGTTTTTGCTTGCTTAACTCTCTAAAGATTCTAATATCTTCATCAGCGACAATATTGCTTCCATCAACCATGTATAAAATAATATCACTTGTCGCAACTACTTTGTATGAATGGAATGCAATGTGTTCTTTTAGCTGAGTAGCAATTATGGCTTGTTTCCTTTTATTGCTACGATTTATACCATGTATGTCTTTTGTGCTTGGGGCTATTGTTTGAGATTGTGTAGCTTTATTTTGTTTGTAAAACTCTTTTAGTCTATGTGCTAAGACTTCAAGCCCACCTGTGTCAATAAGTGTAATATCAAAGTTATTTAGCCTTAAATCCCTTTTGTTAATATCCCTTGTGCTGCCACTTATATGTGAGGTTATGGCGATATTCTTTTGATTTAGCCGATTAAAAAGTGAGCTTTTGCCTACATTTGGTCTGCCCATGATTGCTACACTTGCGATAGGCTTTATCTCTATTTGTGTAGAATCTTGTGTGTTTTCTTTAGATTCTATATGTTTTTTGCCACGCTGTTTTGTGTCTTGCGTGATAGCATTAGAATCTTTTATATATTTTTTACCAAGTCCTAATAGACTATTTTGACTCTTTTTATGATATTTGCTTTTATTATTTGTATCTTTTTTCATAATGGTATCTTATATGTGAGTTTGTGGGATAGCCCCAAAAATTTAGGGCTATGTTAATGTTTGAAGGAGTTATGTTAAATTAGAAATGAAGACCTAGTGTAACGCCTATTCTATGCATATCCAATTCAACAGAATTTAGCACTTTTGGTTTCTGCCAAGATGCATCAATACCGATTGCTAAAGGTAAAATTGGAATCTTAAACTTCAAACCATAGTTTAACGCCCAAGTATTTGAGATTGCCACATCTGTAAATTGAGAATACGCAACACCTACATAAGGGGTAAGATAGAAAAACTCAAGCCCCAATACTGCACCATATTGTAGGTTGTTGTTTCTATTGCCACCATTGATGATTGTATTAACCACATTGTTTTGAGTAAAACCTGTAACACTTTCCCACTTCACAAAAGGTGCAATGCGGAATGAACCCGGCTTTAACCATAATCTTGCATACGCACCATAAGTGATATTTGTGTCGCCACCAAACTTTCCATTTTTTACACTATCAAAGCTAGTCCCTACGATACCACCAACTTCTGGTGATACAAATGGCAATGCTTGCGCACTACCTGCTGCAAGAACACTTGCTAAAACTGCTGCTTTCACACATTTTGTAATTTTCATCTCTTTATCCTTTCATTGTGTAAAATTTATTCAATGCTTAAGATTGAATGCACAATTATACAACTATATCGTCTCATTAAAGCAAACATAAAGTAAAGAAGCAAAAAATGATGATATGACTGCCATGTCTATTTTAGCTTACATTTTGTGTCTTTTATCTTATGTTTCACACAAACAAAAGAACTTTCAAGTATGCAAAGCTAAGGAATCTAAACAAAATGTATTATTTTGTAACATTTAATAGTGTGTTATATATCATTGTCGCATGTAATTTACTATGTCAATAAATGATATGAATAGAATAATTTCGCAAAATTTGATTTCTAAAAGTTAAAGCAACATGCAATAATGAAGTTTAAGAAAGGTAAGCGATGAAAATATGTCGTTTTATGATAATTAGTATTTATGCCTACTCATTAACAATACTCAACGCAAAGACAGATCTAAGAAACAAGAAGTAGAAAGTCTAGATTCTAAAACAACCGCTTGTCATACTGAGCCTTTAGGCGAAGTATCTAAAACTTTAGAATCTAAAAAAGATAATTCGTGCTTACACACTCGATATGACAAGAATCTAGATTCTACACACAACACACCCGCCCATACAACATGGAATCTAGATTCTAACAAATACGCAGCAAACACAAAACAAAATCTAGATTCTAACTCCACACAAAAAGACACAACACACAGCACACAATCACAGCGAAACAACAATACGAAAAAAGAAGAAACCCATGAATACCCACTTTTAGATAAAAAGTCAAAAGATGAGCTATTTGGCACGATAAATACCGCAGAAATCCCCGATGCAATCCCAGCACCACTGACCACAAAAGCCCTTTTAAGCGTTGAAGATTGGCGTGATACTTATTTCATATATCTTTACAATTTCACACCTATGGAAAATCCACGCCATATACTAAATGAGCTTAAAGGACAGATAAGCTTTAGAGTCCCTTTGTCAAGGAATATTTTTAAAAGCGGTGGAATCTTATATTTTGCTTTTACAGATACTTTCTTTTTTCAAGTGTTTAATGAAAGGCAAGTTCGCCGGTAAGAGACAATGACTTTCAGCCAGAGTTTTTATTTGCCTATCCTATGAATGTAGTATTTTGGGGTGGCACACTCACAGAGCTTACAACTGGTTGGCGACATATCAGTAACGGCGAGATAAATATAGAGCATGGTGGGGCAGCTGATAGAAGTCGAGGCAGTGATAGATAGATATTTAAAGCTAGATGGACGACAAAGCATTGGGGTGTTGATATGGAGGCATTTGCCCCTGTGAGATTCTATCCCGAGAATCCATTTATATACAAATACTTAGGAAGCCTTGAGGTAAAAATCTTTATGCGTTATAACAAGCATTTAGCCGATGCGACTATAACGGGCTTATTACGATACTTTCAGCCCGGAAAAAGGGTTGATAAAATACATGGTGGCTTGCGACTAAGCTATACCTATAAGCTTAATCCATACTATGGAGTTTATATGCAATATTTTGTTGGCTATGGGGATTATCTCTATGAATATGATAAAATGGGGCATAGGATAGGCATTGGCGTGCGTTTTGTGAGATAGGCATACGGGATTATTACTTATAATTTCTAAAATATGCTAAGATTAGAAAACAAGAACAAAGGCAAAACATGCAAATCTCACTTGATACTTTTATTATTTCTGATACGCATTTTGGACATAAACATGTGCTTGTAAAAGAGCCTTTAAGAGTGATTACACTGAATAACACGCATTATAAAAGCTTTGATGATTTAAGTTTAAATTGGTGGAATGAAGTCGTGAGCGTGAATGATAGTGTGCTTCATTTAGGGGATTTATACTTTGGCGATGGTGATAGCATTTTGCCTAAACTCAATGGTGAAAAAATGCTTGTTGTAGGCAATAATGATATGGGTAAATATCAAAGGCTAAAAGATTGGCGTGTGATAAAAAAGATTAAATTTAAGATTCCAGAAAAAGATATGCTAAAAAAGGCAATGAAAAAAAAGTGGGGCGATGAGCTAAAAAATCCCTATGCCACAGGCTTAATCGTTGATGTGAATAATGTGCGGATTATGTTTAGCCATTTTCCCGTTGGCGAGAGAAAAAGAAATGATAAATATCATAAAGCAAGGGATATTATCGACTATGCTTACTCTCTAGCAAAATGTGAAGTCAATATCCACGGACATATACACTCAAGAGATAGTGTGCAAGACTACTGCATTAATGCTAGCACAGAAAGACTATCATTTCGTCCTAAAAGATTGCGTGATATTCTCTCATCATGGGCACATTTTTAATAGCTTTTTAGAATCTTTATCTTAATTTAAAGGACAAATATGTTACTAAAAAATGTGTTTATAGTTTTGTTTTCACTTTAATAGTATAGATACAACTACACTCAAAGAATGCGAAAATGAAGAAGACAAAATAAGCGGCTGTGCAGTGAGAGATCATTTAAATGGGAATCTTTGGAGAGAAACACCATATAAAAATGGTAAATTCGAGGGTATCTTAAAAGCGTATTATGAGAATAGGGAATCCTTAAACATTAAACCTATAAAAGAGTTTGGCGCAAACTATGCAGAGCATTATCACAGCGACGAGACTGCTATACAAAAACTCATAAATGAAGCAGAAGCACAAGCCTTTAAAGAAAACGAAGCTAAGGGCGAGTATAAAGAACAAGTCGCAGGGGCATTTCATCGTAAAGAATTAGGAGGACATTGATTTAGTTTAGGGAGACTCTAACTTTGGATTAGCACATATTTTACAAGAGAGAATAAAGCAATGAGGCGAAGAAAAGGCTTTAAGATTTATATCACACTTAAGCGAAAATATACAAAAAGGGCATATTGTAGAAGTAGAAAAAGGTCGTATTGGAATTAAAACCGAGCTAACGACAATTATTTTAGATAAAAAGACGGGAACAATTTTGTTATAACTGCTTTTAGAGATAGTGGAAATAAAAAAGAATTGGAAAGCCTTAATTTGATTCAGTCTAAGGCTTTAACAAGTGAAAACGCTGGAACTAACGCAAAGGAAAGCCCTGTTACTTCACTTAACCAAGACAGAATTATATCGCAAACCCCACAAGAAATAATCAAATAAGTAAAACAAAGTGGAAAAAGTGTAAAAGAAACAAAAGAGTTAATAAAAGATTCCATAACTATGCAAAGTAACTCACATTTGGGAAGTGGATTAATAAGCGGAAGTGCAGCAGAAATAGAGATAGATGAGAATGGAAATATTATGGGCTTTAATCCTGCTAAGCTTGCCGCTGGATTCTTAGGTGGGGCAGTAGGGAGTAAGCAGTTGCTCAAGGCGTTAAATATTTAAAAAATAATTCGAAGCTAAAAGAAGTCGCAGCAAAAGACTTAGCCGATACATTAACACAAGGCTTTGATAAAGCAAAAGAAAAATATCCACTTTTAGCACACATATCCCACGCTATATCGTGCAGAATGAAAAGGGTGGAATACAGGCTAAGAGTATGCTAAAATTAGCAGAAAAAGAGAATCAAAAAATGCAACCAAAGACATATAAAGCACTGAAAAAATACACCATAATCGCTAGAAATCGCACAAGAGCAAGAGCATAGAGAATTTGTGGCTAATGTGGGAAAAAGGGTTATGAAAAAGCCCCAAATATTCTAAAAATTGCCACTTTTTACCACAGGAAATCAAAAACGCTTTGAGTGTTAAGTTTGATGAAGTATTTTTGACTAAAAAGGATTTAAGCTATTTTTTAGAACAGCACCAAAGGAAAATTACAATCAAGCCTTAAGTGAAGCCGAAATTACTAGAGATTCCAAGTGTTATAGCAAATGCAAAAAATGCTTATATTGACACAAATCATAAGAATTTTTTCATCGTGTTTGCAGATAAACAGGATAACATAAAGATTAATTTTATACGCTTTAATGCAGACGCACTTGGTAAATTATATCATTCCAACAAAAAAAGCAAAAAAGGAAGTTTTGAATAATAAACAGTATCAACAAGTAGGGAGCGGAATCGAACCACACATACCATAAGCGAAGTGCCTATGCCTCTTCCACTGGGTGCATCGCCCACTCATAAAAAGCATCGTGCCACAAAACACCAAACAAAACAAACCCCATAATCTAATTAAAAAAAGTAAATGCAATAAACATGTATCGCTTGTGTTTGAAGCAATTTAAGCATAATCCCCCCCCCCCCATTATTAACATATGCATAGTAGGATTAATTGAAAATAAGACTTTGCATAAAGCTTTACTACAATTTTGTATCTATTGTTGTTTTGACTATGAGTGAAAAAAAAAGGGGGGGG
>NZ_FZMS01000061.1 GCF_900198365.1 Helicobacter bilis
GCTAAGGAACTGCTACATAATCCTTGATTGTTTAGATATTCGCCTTTGATTATACATTTAAGAGATTAAGGCTTTTTTATAGTAGTCATTATCGCAAAAGATAACTCCTACTATAAAAAAGCCTTAAAACTCATAAAACTATAATGCAAATGCTAGAATATGGGGTTTTGTGCTTGTCATTTTGACCTTGAGTGAAACAAAAGGGGGAAATCTTTTTGCATTTATGAGAAATATCTTGGTAAAGTTACCTAAAATATGAAACTCTTATCAAAATGAAAGATGTAATAATGGACTTAAACTTAACCATCCTGTATGTTATTCTATATACATTTTAATCAACGGAATTTATAGGGCTTTTATTTTCTTTCATAAAATTTAAAATATTTTGATTGTGGTGGTTGATTTTATAGGCATAGGGGTAGCCAAAGGGATATAAGGGCTTATTATTTTGTAATAACGCCACATTGCCTACAAACTTAAATCCTATATCTATCATCATCGCAATAATATTTCCTGTTACATTAACTTCTTGCTTATTAATCGTAAAATCGCTAATAACAATTGATAAATACTTTTTATTCTTTAGCACTCTCTTGCACCCATTAAAAACCTCACTTAATGCTTTTAAAAAACTCTCATAATCCTCGCAATTCTCTAAATTCTCTTTAGAATCTACATTGTATGCCACTACGCCATCTCTTGCACCATTTCTAAATCCCTTATGCGATTTATCAGCCCTAAGCCCTTTAGAATTGTTTTTCAAAATATTAAAATAAGGCGGTGAAGTTACAATATAATCAATGCTTTGCTCATCTAGCGTTTGCAAAAGTTTTTTATTATCCCCTATCTCATAGCTACAATGATTTGCCTTGATTTTTTGTAATCTTTGCAATGCTAAATCCCTATACTCTAGACTTAAATCATAGCCTATGCTTTGCCTTTCTAATAAACTTGCCGCAAGTAAAGTCGTGCCTGAACCACAAAAAGGGTCTAAAACTTTCATATGCTTTTTTGTAAAAAGACTTATAAGCTTTTGTATATCTTTAACTAAAAATGGTGCTGGATGCTTTAGTGCGTCTTTATCAAGGCTGCATTTTTCACTTATCCAAAAACTTGAAGTAAGCTTTAGCCACTCCTTGCCTGTAAGGTCATTTAGTGTATTTCGTGGGTCATACTTGCCAACAGATTCTTGTGTATTCATACAATATCCTTTGCAAACTGCTCTAATCGTGGATATTTTACTTTTACGAGCTTGTCTATATCGCTATATAATAAATATTGCCAATGATTCTTTTTTATAGATTCTACAAACAAAGGCTCTTTTTTGCCTAAAAGCTCCTCTTCTCTATCATTTGGAATCACAATAAATTTAGGTATGCTAGATTCTAAAACGCTATTTCTATGTAAAGCTTCAATAATATTTGTGGAGTTTTCTATCTCAAAAGCATAATGTATTGATTTATCTTTTATAAACAAAATATCAATATACAAAGCCCTTTGTCTTGTAAAATCATCTGTAATAAAACTTAGTTCAAAAATATTAGCATAATCACTTAATTTTTTATTATCAATATTTTCTCTCTGCTCTCTCTTGCCTATGAAAATATCAAAACCTAGCTTTTTACCAATCTTTGCAAGATAGCTTATATAAAGCGTGTGTTTTGTAGCATTTTTAGATTCTAAGGCATTAGGATTATACACCCAAGCATTACTTGATTTTGTAGCAAATTTTTTAAGCGATTTTAATATACTGCTTTCATCAGGCGTTAAGCCATTTGGAAAATTTTTATACACAACATTTAGCATATCATCTAAGCCTACTAGCGCATTTTCTTTTAAGACTTGCAATACAAGCCTATCTACCCTTTGACTTAGTGGAATATCGGGATGTTTTATGTATTCTCTAGGCTCTTTAAACCACCATAAATTCCCTGCTTTTGTTTCTTTGTCTTGCCTTATTGTAAAGATTTTATCAATGTGTTTATTTAACGCAGTTTTAATATCGCCATCGCAATCATCACTAAAAATAAAGCCACTAGAAGTAATGTGGGCTAAAATCGCATCAAATAAAATCTCATAAGGCGTTGGCTCATTACGCAAAGCAATGGCATTAATGGCAATTTCTACAATTTTTTGACTTAGATTTTGTAATTCTATCTCTGTGCTTACTTGTGTGTGTGGATTTTTTATGCAACGCAAATAAAAATCTGTACCTGAAGTGCCATAAGGATTTGCTACTACGCTTTCACCACTGCGGCGATTTTTTGATGGATAACCTTTTGTATAATAAATCCAGCATTTTTAAGCGAATGCATAAAGCTATTCCAAATAGCTATGTCTTTATTGTGAAATGTTATAACCATTTTTCCATCATCTTTTAAGACTCTGTGGAGTTGTTTAAGGCTTTTAGTAAAACGCACTTCATATGCTTTTATATCGCAATTTTTGTTAATAGTAATCTCACTAGCAAAATCTATGTTACCGTATTTCTTATCATAAATCTTAAGCCATAAAAGCCATAAATAAGATAAATCTAAATACTGCACAAGTCCGCCATAAGGTGGGTCAGTGATGATAAAATCTACACTTTTTTCATTCACATAATCTTCTAGTTTTAAGATATTCACAACACCATATTTTAAAGCAAAATTTTTAGAATCTTTTTGCCTATTAGCATTGCTAACCTCCTTACAAAGCAAACTTTTATCCACATATTCATTGCTCGCTAAAAGTGCTGTTTTTACCCCCTGTTTTTCAAAGCAATTCCGCTCAAATAAAAGCAAAGGATTCTGCTCCATTTGCCTTTTTGCACAGATGTAAGCACTCCTGCCCCAGCTTGTGCTAAAATTTCTTTTTGCTCCATCATTTCTTGGCACATTCATTTTGCAACACAAATGCACAATCATTATAAATCCAAACAATAGTTGCTCTTTAGTCTGTGTATTCTTAACTTGTAAAATTTGCTTAAATATCAAAGATAGAATAATCAAATTGCGTTTTGTCCATATGTATTTGAAATTATTACCGCCCACTTGTTTGATAAAATTTGCACTAAAAGAATCACTATCTAAAAACGGCTCATCTATAAAATTCAATCCTAAATCTTGCAAATCAATAGAATCTGCAAATTCTAAAGATTCTAAATCTTTTTGCGTAGCTTCATAATAAATACTTTTATCTGCTTTGCAAATTTCATAAATTTCTCCATTATAATATTTAAAATTATGAAACTCCCCATCATAAGCCCAAAGTTTTTGATAGATAGAATCTTTACGCACATTATCAATAATCTTTAATGCTTCCTTTTTAAAGGCATTAAAATCAAAATGTGTTGTATAAATTTTAAGCAAAAAGCTACTTAAAGGATTAATATCAAAAGCAAGTGTTTTTCTTTTCAACCTTAAAGATTCTAAAGCACTCATTCCACTGCCACAAAAGTGGTCAAAAAATACACCATCTTTTAGCGTATAAGTATCTATATAAGATGCCCAAATGTTATGGGGCTTTTTACCCCAATACTTCATTGCTGTATAAATGGGTTCTCTTTTTAGCTCCACTAAAGCATTGTTTATATCTTCCATAACTCATATTCTCCCAATTTTTTCTTACCTAAAAATTTATACACATTTGTTTTCATTAAATATTAATTCTAAATGCTTTTGTGATTTTTGCAAGATAGTGTGTAAGTAACTAGTGTGTTTGGTTAATGCGATATTACCATTGTTGTACAATACTTTTGTCAAGTTTGCCCTTTTTGTGTTTATTGTATTTTACAAGAAATGGTTGAGAATTCGTCAAATATCATTTTGCAATATATTATAAGTAATCAATAAAAATAGATTTTAAACGCATAAAAATAACATAAGCAAGAGTTACAAGAGAAAAAAGAAGTTATAGAGAATGCTTTAAATGAAGCTAGAAAAGATATAGAGACTATACAAAGGGAAGTTATAGAATCATTGCGAGGGAGTGAAGTATCTGTAAATAAGGATTCTGTCATGTTGAGGCGTGAGCTGGAAACATCTAAACCTTATGCAAGTAGAGATATTTCGCCTACGGCTCAATATGACAAGGAAGCAAGTCAATATAATAACACAATAAAGAATGACAATGAAGCAACTTATAGAATGGAAGTAGAGTTTGATAAACTCGGTATGCAAGAGTTTCAAAGAAAAATAGAGAGTGGGGAAATACAGCTAGATAAACCTACTCAAAAGACACTAGAGAATGCCTATTCACAATATAATCATTTATTACAAAAAGCAGAATTGCTAGAACAAGACTTGCAAAGCTTTAAAGCCTTTGATGATAACAATATCTTAAAGACAAATAGCACTCTTATAGCACAAACACAAAGGGTATTACATCAAATACAAGATGATATTAGCTTTACCAAAGAAGCTATAAAAGATATAGAGAGTGAAATAAGCACAAGCAGTAAGGCTTTAATACCTTTTTTTACAGAATCTACATCGCTTCCTAAAAGGTCAGCTATCCTTTGATAATCATTATAGCCTGTCTCATTTAAGCTTATGTGCATAGCATCATGCAAGTTATCTGCACTTTGTGGGCTTACATAAGGATAGCTTACTCGCTTTGTAAAAATATCTGCCTTTTCTGCTCCTACTACTTTATTATTCTTTACAAGCGGTGCTTTTTCTAATGCAAATATCTCAAAGCTTGTATCATCTACCATTTCAAAGAGTTTAAATCTAGGGGATACCTTTTTATCCTTTGTATAAAAGCTGCCATTCTTACCCACTACTGCTTCATAATCACTATTTAGCTTTTGTCTTAATGCAGAGATTGTTTCATTACTTGCTTCAGAATCTAGCTCTGCTTTTTGTAAGCTTTTTAATGTGCTTTGCAACTGGCTTATCTTTGGGGCTAACTCTTTATATTCAGCTATTCTTTTCTCTATGGTTTCAGGTTTCCAAGTAACTTCTAGTGATTGTAAAATCATTCAATACCCTTAAATATACAAATCTTTCACTAAGATCCTATATAAGATATTTTACTTTGCAACGTGTGATACCTTTTATTAGCTTTTTACACGATAATTATAATCCTGCTACCAATAAAACATAATTAACACAACTCAAAAAAATTTGCTAGTAGCTTTTTGCCTTGGTCTTGCAAAATAGATTCTGGGTGAAATTGTATCCCGTAAGTTTGATAACCTTCTGCTTGTAATGCCATGACTACATTATCTTCACTCCATGCCAATGCCCTGCATTTACCAAGTTTGCTGACATGCAATGAATGATAACGACCAACTTTTAGCGGTGTTTTTATACCATGAAAAAGCGGGTGATTGCTAAAAGTTACATGCGAGATTTTACCATGCTGTGGTGTTTGCATGGGGACTACTTCGCCACCAAAAATATGTGCGATACACTGATGTCCCAAGCAAATGCCTAGAATCTTTTTAAATGGAGCAAAATATTTAATCGCTTCTAAGCAGATTCCAGATTGCAAAGGGTGGCTGGGACCGGGTGCAATAATGAGTGCATCAAAGTTAGAATCTTTTAAAGTCTGTAAAGAGCAATCATTGCGTAAAACGCTAACTTCTACGCCAATATCACGCAGTAAATACACGACATTATGCGTAAAAGAGTCGTAATTATCGATTAAAACTACTCGCATTCTATTCACTCACAGGAATGAAAAGTTGCGGATTCGTATTATCCATACATGCGATAGATTCAAACTGCGTTCGTATATATGCTGCAAATCTTGATCTAGTTATAGACATGCGAAATGGAATGAAATGTAAAATCGGCTTATTTAAACCTTGTATATGAAAGATAGGATTGTCTATATTATTATGCTGTATAGTGTATTTTCTCTCAAAGATTCTGGAAAGATTCTCAAACTCTTCATCAATCTTATTATTAAAATGCCCATCTGGCTCAAAATCATACACCGCTACATCAAGGCAAAGTTGTTTGCTAATATCAAATATAAGTGTTGCGATATTAGAATCTCTATATCCATCACCAGAGCTTACAAGCAAACTTGCTGTAACATTTGGTGGATATAGCATTTTCTTTTGTGTATAAAGTTGCTGTTTTGATAGTGTGTGATCATAGTTATCTGGTCGCAAGGAATACATACCTATCTTTAAAACAGGCAATCTACTCTCCCATAAAGCCCTGCGATACGCCCTTTTTGCAAAGATTTCTTGACTTACGATGATAAAGCCCACTTTCTCACTTATTTTGTTTTCTAAAGTTTGTCTAAAGTCTAGATTCTCATAATCAATAGCCACAGCGATATCTTCACTCTTTAATTCTTCAAGTGCTTTTATAGTTTCAAAATCTGTTGCGTGTAAAACCTTAATAGTAAGTTTTGCGCTCTTTAAGTGTCTGTGTAGATAAATCGCTTCTTTGCAGTCATGCAGCATTGTCTCTTTTGGTTGCAAACGCATATCGAGTATAAGACATATATCGCGTCCAAATGGTGCTGGAAACTGCCCTATATCCGCTTTGATTTGGTTATATATCATGCGTGTTTTTTGTGGCTCACCTGCTACGAGTAAAATATCTCCGGGGAAAATCACTGCATCATGTGTGGCAAGAATAAATTTATTTGCACGATAGATTCCAACAATGCACCACCCAGATTGCTCTATCGTATCGATTTGACGATGTGCATAAATGCTCCCACTTGGCACGCCAATCTCCATAATCTCACCTTGCTCTAAACCAAAGCCACGCGGGATAACAGGGACATTTGGCATACGAAGCAATAGTCTTGAAGCAACCGCATTAGTCTCTGCTACAATCACTAGATTCCCATCACTTTTCTTTGTGGTCTCATAAGAAATTTCAGGGGCATGTATGCTACGCACAATGCGACTTTTTTTGTAGTTTTTGCGTAAATATTCATATACGACATCACCCTCTTTTTCATCTTGTAATACAATGAAAATATCGCTAATATCATCGTTATCTAGGCAAGATTCAAGACGAAAAGTGGAAGTATAATCGCATTCATGGAATCTAAAAGTATTTGGATATTTCTTTGGCAAAAAGCGAGAATCTCTATACAAAACAATATAGAAGTTATTGCTTGAGTAATCATCTAGCACTTTATGCACAAAATTTAATGCAATATCTCCATCAGCTACAATAAGCACATATCTCATCATTCTGCCTTTTCTTAAAATCTCAATCTTAGCATAAATAAAAATCGCTAAAACAAAGCATATATACAAAACCCATAGAATACGGATTCTAAGCCATAAAGATTAGCAATTATAACATAAAACAAACTAAAACAAGTTTGAGAGTGTTTGCTGTGTGATATAAACAATCATCAAAAAACTTTATCATTTGCATATAAAACAAATAAATAAGTAAAAAATACTTGACAAGCTTAGCAAAAAGTTGTATATAATATAGCTTTTTGTTTAGGCAGTATTATGTGGTATTACTTAAAGGAATGATATGGCAAAGCAGCAAATGAATGGCTCAAGAATGCTTATTGAAGCACTACATTTAGAGGGTGTGTCTGTGATTTTTGGCTATCCGGGCGGGGCTGTCCTTAATGTCTATGATGAGATTTATAAGCAAGATTATTTTCGACATATTTTAACAAGGCACGAACAAGCGGCAGTCCATGCAGCCGATGGATATGCTAGGGCTTCTGGTAATGTTGGCGTGGCAATCATTACTTCTGGACCGGGCTTTACAAATGCGGTTACAGGCATTGCTACCGCTTTTACAGATTCTATCCCGCTAGTTGTTATTAGCGGACAAGTCCCTCTCACTCAAATTGGCACAGACGCATTTCAAGAGATTGATGCAGTGGGAATCTCTCGTCCATGCACGAAACATAACTATCTTGTAAAAAGCATTGAAGAGTTACCACGCATTTTAAAAGAAGCCTTTTATATCGCAAGAAGTGGCAGACCTGGACCCGTTCTCATTGACTTACCAAAGGATATTAGCGCACAAATAGGGGAGTTTAACTATCCAAATAGCATTTCTCTAGCAAGTTATAAACCAACAACAAAGGGCAATGCAAAGCAGATAAAAAAACTTGCAAATGCTATTCTAGAATCTCATAATCCGCTTTTTTACATAGGTGGCGGTGCAGTTATCGCAAATAGTTATGACTTAATAAAGAAGCTGCTTGAAATAACACAGATTCCAAGTGTAGAAACGCTTATGGCAAGGGGCGTAGCACAGGGAGATTCTAACTTCTTAGGTATGCTTGGTATGCATGGCACTTATGCGGCAAATATGGCTACAAGTGAATGCGACTTACTCATTAGTTTAGGTGCTAGGTTTGATGATAGAGTAACGGGAAAAGTGAGTGAGTTTGCAAAGTTTGCAAAGATAGCACATATTGATATTGACCCTAGCTCAATAGGAAAAATCATTAATGTAAATTATCCTATTGTAGGTGATTTAAATCTAGTTTTACAAGAACTCATTAAAGAATTACAGGATAAAACACCAGCACAAGAAGTGATTGAAGCAAGAAAAGCATGGCTTACAAAGCTTAAAAAATGGAGTAACTCTCACCCGCTATCGTATAAAGATTGCGATACAAATCTATTAAAACCGCAATGGGTTATAGAAGAGACTGGAAAGATTCTAGGCGAAAATGCAGTTATTATCACTGATGTTGGACAACATCAAATGTGGGCAGCACAATTTTATCCATTTAGCACAAAACGACAATTTATCACAAGTGGTGGGCTAGGGACTATGGGCTTTGGTATGCCAGCGACTATGGGCGTCTCAATCGCCCTGCAAGAAATGCAAAAAGAGAATAAAGAAAGTGAGAGTAAGCAAAAATATGCGATAAACTTTAGCGGCGATGGCGGGATATTAATGAATATACAAGAGCTTATGACTTGTATAGAATCTAATATTAAAACCATAAATATCATACTCAATAATGGCTATCTAGGTATGGTAAAGCAATGGCAGGAATTTTTCTATGAAAAGAGATTATCCCATGTCAAACTCACACAACCAAACTTTAAACTATTAGCAGAGAGTTTTGGTGCATTAGGTTTAGAAGCACATGATAAAGAATCCTTTAGAGAAGCACTAAAAGAGGCAATAAATAGTCCAAAAGTTAGCCTTATTAATGTATGCGTTGATAAAGATGAGATTGTATTGCCAATGGTCCCGGGTGGAAATCCACTCTATAAAATGATATTAGAATAATAAGGAAAACTATGCAAAAGCGAATTATCTGTATCACCGTTGTGAATGAACATAGTGTTTTAGCGCGTATTTCAGGGTTATTTGCAGGTAGAGGTTATAATATTGATAGCTTAACCGTTGCTCCTTTAACAGATAATAATCTCTCAAGGATAACCATCACAACGCGTGGCGATGAAAGGGTGCTAGAACAAATCATAAAGCAACTACACAAGCTTATCCCCGTGCTAAATGTCGTAGAACACAGCGATATTGTTACACAAGAAATTGCCTTGATTAAATTTGAAAATAATGAAAAAATCGGTGCAATCAGTGCCTTAATCAATGCTTCTGGTGGCAAGATTGTAAGCTGGAATGAAAAAAACATTGTCTTTAGTGTAAGTGGTGAAACACAAATGATTAAAGACATTATCACTTCATTGCATAACTTCATGCCAAAAGAAATCGTGCGTAGCGGCGTGCTTGCGATTGAGAGATAGATTTGTGTGTTGTGTTTTGATTTTGCCAATATAGGCCTATATAGCCTGAATGCCGAATCTAGACCATAATTAATCAAATAATATATTTTTTTGTCGATACTACTTCTTTGAAAAAGCAAAGGAGTTTATATGAAATATGTAAGTGTAATATTGTGCAGTATAACTTTATCAAGTGTGGCGTATGCACAAGTTTATAAACGCATACAGCCTAGATTGCCCGAACCCACAAAAGAGATCACAAAAGATTCAAAGACTGGGGCTATGCTTGGTGTTGATAGCGGGTTTAATCTTGTAATGGGACATGATAGCGATAGGTTTGTTGTAGATGCTGGTTTGAAGCTTGGCTATAATCTATTTTTCACAAAAACATGGGGTATGCGACTTTATGGTAGTTATAGCTATAGCTTTAGTGATTTTGTAACAGCATATAGAGATGTAGCAGTTATAAATGATTTATATGCAAATACGCATACATTTTTGTTCAATGCTGATGTGCTATATGATTTTTATAACAACAATGATTTGAAATTGAGTTTGGGTATTATATTTGGCTTGGGTGCTGGTTATGAGCTTGGCGCACAAAAGACATATAGAGGTAATGGGAATTTGCAACATACGCAAAACTATACAAAGAGTGGATTTAAAGCGGTGGCAAATGCAGGCTTCTCACTCACATTTGAAAGCCGACATAGGTTAGAGATTCTCTATCGATACGCAATATTGCAACCTGATTTACGCAATATCGTGAGAGATACCAACAATCCGCCAAATGTAATTCGCGAGGAAATATATAAGCCTCAAAGTCCATTTTCTTTCCATCTTGGGTATAGCTATACATTTTAATTTCTAACATAGACTAAATGCCATAACAACTTGCCATACCAATTAAAAAGAATTTCATCATAGATTCTAAAACCTAAGTGCCTTATCTACATCCTCTTTTTCCTGCAAAATCTTACAAGATTCTATATTGAGTGCGTAAAATTCATCTTTGCTGTATTGCCTAAAATAGACTTCCTTTTGCATTGCCTCTATCCTGCAATATCTAGGCTAATTTGCAATACTTACTCGCATGATTCTGCCATTATAGCTTTCGCCATTTAGCATACTGACTGCGGTTTCTGCGTTTTCATCTTCCATTTCTACAAAGGCATATCCTTTGAATTTATGGGTTGTTTTATCTAGAATCATTCTGCTTGAGATGACATTGCCAAATTGCGCGAATATATCATGCACTTGTTGTTGCGTTGTGGTGTAAGTGAGATTGCCTATATATATGCTTTTCATATTTATCCTTTCTTAATAATTAATCTTAATGATTGATTGCGCGTAAAAACTCTTTTTTTACATACTCTCTTATGTGCGCAAAGTTTGGTAATGCTAAATCTGCGTTTAGCAAGTCATTTTCTGGTGTGCTATCAAGAAATTGCGTTACATCTCTTGTGTCTTTGTCAAGTGAGACTTGCCCTGATAGAGACATTTTTTCATTACCTGTGATTGGATTTTTGATTAAATGCGTGGGTTTTCCCCCTATCTTTGCCCAAGTCATTTTTGTAACTAATCCTACATCATCGCGTATGCCTGAATTATACGCATAGCTCCCTACGCCTAAGCACAAAAACTCTGTTGGATTATAGCCATTTTGTTTGCACCATTCATAGATTTTTTGTGCGCGTTCTGTGCTGATTGCATCACCATAGATAATACGCACTTTA
The DNA here is from genome assembly GCF_900198365.1 of Helicobacter bilis. Taxonomy (GTDB): domain Bacteria; phylum Campylobacterota; class Campylobacteria; order Campylobacterales; family Helicobacteraceae; genus Helicobacter_A; species Helicobacter_A bilis_B. The sequence goes on from NZ_FZMS01000061.1 coordinate 11,380, forward strand.
TCAAAGCCAAAATATTCATTAACAAGCCGTATCACACCTTTTTTAGCTCTAGAATCTTGTGAGTTTTCATCGCCCGTTAATATTAAAAATGGATCGCCTGAATCTGGTCGCAATACAATGGGCTTTAAACGAGAAGAAATGAGATTATACGCATCTTTATCCCTTTTTAAAGACTCGATAATATCCCATAGATTCCATGTATCAGCTACGATTGATACCATATCATTTGGGAATTGCTGCATGATATGCTTAAAGGTATTAAGCTCATTTGCCTGTCCGCCTAGACACATTACGCTATGCTCACTTGCTGGGATTGAGCCTAGCATACTTACATTACCGCCATAGTTTTCATATACATTTTGTAATGCCATTATAGAATCTGTGCCAGAGAAAAAGAGAACATGTCCTACGCCAGAATTATAGCAGTCCATAATGCCATTCATACCCCGTGCAGAAAAATCATGAAAGTTAAAACTCTCATCAAGATAATAGCCTAAGCAATCATACTCAATGCGTTTAAAGATAGCTGCCTGTGTCGCTACAAAGCATGTCTTCCATAGCATAGAGTTAAGATATGTTTCAATGAAATTTACAAACCAGCAATGCTTGCTTTCAGCACAATGCATTGAGATAATAGGCGTATTATTTGCCACAAATGTCCCCTCTGGGACTGCCCTAAAAGTAATAGGCATGACTTTTGGGAGAGTAAGCCATTTATCAATGAGAAATTTATAAGAAGTGTCATTTGGATTAAGCTTCATAAAATCCGCATAAAGTAGTCTTAGCCCTTCTTCTAGCTTTTTTCTGTCCCATTGTATAAACTCATCATATAAAGATTGAAGTTTATTGATAGCTTGTCGCATACCAAAGGCTACAATATGTCCATTTAAAGATTCTAAAGGCAAACGCGGTTTTCTACAATAAAGCAGACTATATACTTCATCGACATTATTTGGATACATTGCTGCATGTGTGTATTTATAACAATCAGAAATAAAAAGCAATTGTGGGTATTGCATATAAAGCCTTGTGTGTGATTTAAAAGCACATTATAACTAATATTTACTAAGATTATGTTTAGATTCTATGGATAAGGGCATTTGCTTCTTCTAGAATCTTGCTATCAGTTGCAAAGTCAAAATATCTAAATTGTGCGCCACTTTGTAAAATCCCATCAAGTAAATCCCCGCTATTGCGGTATTCTAAGTCAAGCTCTGCGATGTCAAAGCCATTTAATGTTTTTGCAAAGCGGATCAATCGCTCATTTTGTATCTGGTGCGTATAGAGATAGCAATATCCTTTTAAACCATTGCGACTTACACGCCCACGAAGCTGATGAAGACTTGCAAGTCCTAGTCTCTCTGCCCCAACGATTACGATAATGCTTAACTTTGGCAAAGAGATTCCCACCTCAATCATTGTTGTAGCAAGAAGTATCGCACTCTCTGTATTTGCAAACTGCTCTAGCACTTCTTCTTTTTCCTTGTCTCTACCATGTGTGCTAAATACATGTGGAAAATGCTTTATCCAATAGTTTTCCGCATCCTTTAGCGACATGTAGGGAATGGGTGCATAACGAGAATCTTTTATAGGCTTTTCTTTACTTTCATCGGCTTCTTCAATGCGTGGATAAATGATTGCGATTTGATGCCCTTTTGCAAGCTCTGTGCGGATATGCTCAATTAGTCTTTGAAAGCCGCTTTTATCAATGATTCTTGTATCAATGTCTTTTTTAAAGGGGAGTTCTTTAATGAATGAAAAAGAGACTACATTGTTTTTTAGCATTGCCATTGTGCGTGGGATTGGCGTGGCAGAGAATTGTATATTATGCGGTTTTGTGCGACCATGCTCATCTTTCCCCTCTAACATTTGCTCTAATTTACTTCTAGCATTTGTGCCAAATCTGTGTTGCTCATCTGTCATTACTAAGGCAAAATCTGTTAAATCCCCGCTTCTATAAAGCAAGGCATGTGTGCCGATAATAAAATCGCCCTCTAGCGGCTTTTTTCTCTCTTTTGCATTACTTGATGAAACAAAGCTTATGTTTATATGCTTTGGTAGATATTTCTTTGCTTCTTCAAAAAGCTGTTTAGCAAGGATTGTAGTGGGTGCCATAAGCATTGATTTTTGTGGATAGGCTAATATGACACTTGCTAGAATAACCATAGTTTTACCGCAACCTACATCACCCATGACAATGCGTCTGCACGCAAATTCACTTTTTAAATCTTCTTGTATGTCTTTTATGGCTTCTTTTTGTGCGTTTGTTAAGCTAAAAGGTAGGGTTTGTAAAAAAGATTCTAAGTTTCCATTGCAACGAAACTTTGCACGGAATTGTGTTTTCTTTTTACGCAATCTTTGTGTATAGACAAAAATTTCAATAAATTTTAATGCTTCTTGAAAACTCTCTGGTAGGGCTTTTTCTTTACTATATTCTTTAAAAAACTCAAGGTCTGGGTGAAAAATGCGATAAAGTTTATCACTATATTGCTGTGGTATATGTGTGCTTTCAAGGGCTTCTTTTGTGATATGTTTTTGCAGGTCTGCTAGTTTTGTTGTGCGTGATTTAAACTGCATGGTGATAGTATTTGTTGTGCGTGGAATCTTTGGATTTACAAAAGTAGGGGTTAGGGCATTTGTCATTTTATCATGTTGGAATTCAAGCGTTCCTAGCACAAAAAGCGTTTTTGTCTCTTGAAATATTTGTGCGTGATAGGGACGGGCATTAAAGATAATAATGCGTAGAGAAGAGTTAAAATCCTTACAAAAAGATTCTATAAAAAGTATATTGTTATGGAATCTTTTCTGTGTGATAGTAACTTCAAGCACACCCTGCTCACCTTGACTAAACTCGGTGATAGGATAGGTTGTATCATAGGATTTTGGAATATTCTCTAAACAATAAGAAAGCAGAGCATGCAAAGAATCTTGCCTTTATTTTGCTTGTCTTTGATAGAAGATAACATTTGCTTTTGATTCTACTTCTTCTCTTACTTTTTGTTCTGCTTCTTTGGCTTTATTTTTTGATATGTATGGACCGATTAAGTATTTTGACTTCGTAACGCCATCTTCCTCTGTTTTTAATACGCGATAGTTATATTTTGCGATTTTATTTAAAAAGCTTTGAGCTGGAGTTTGTGTGAAAACACCAACTTGTAAGTAATAGCCTTGCTCTGGTGCTTTACCCTGATTCGCGCTTACGACATTATTTTGTGGTTTTGGGATAATATTGTCATTTGGCTTTTTAGTCTCTTTTTCAGAATCTTTTGGCTTAGTAGATTCTATTTTGGCTGGTTCTTGTTTTTTGGGTTCTGGCTTTTTAGCTTCTGCTTTTTTAGGCTCTTCTTTCTTAGCTTCTTCTTTTTTAGATTCTGTATTTTTGTCTATATTCTTTTTATCATTATGTTGCTTTTCAAGATCCCTTAATGCCGCTTGAAAACGCGCATCGTTTTCAAGATCATCGCCTTTTGATGGCTTTGTGCTGGTTGTAGGCATAGAATCAGCGTTTGTAGGCACACCTAATGGCGGGACATTTGACATTGGATTATTTACTTGTGCCTCGCTCTCTTGTGGTTTTAATGAATCTCTGTTTGTATCTAAACCTAATGGATTTTGAGGTGGAGTTTGAGAATCGAGATTATGTGCGTAAGGCAGTGTCCTATCTTTGGGTTCATTTAATGCTAGTCCATCTTTATTTTGATTCTGCGCTGCTTGATTCTGCATATCTTGCAATGGATTATCTCTAGTCATCACCCATGCAATGATTAAAAACACAGATATTAAAATGATGGCTACAATGGTTAAAAGCAATATGGTTTTTGTTTTATTTTTGCTTCCATTGTCATTTTGAAAAATATCATTAACTGCTTTATTGTCGTCTTTCATTGTATAATCCTTTATAGTCTAAAATTTCTCTATTACATGTGTTTCGCCCATGCACCACGCTCTTTTGCATAGACTTCATAGGGCAATGTCAAAATATTAAATTGCGGTGGGACATCATTGCTTGGAAACATACGCCACTCAACAGGACATTTTGAGGCAAGCTTCATAGAAAGGTTTTCTGCAAGTCTTTTTCCTTCTTCTAAATCTGTATGCCCTTTGTGTATGTATAAATGCAAATGACCGGGCGTTTTTGTTTGATAAGCAGTAAAGTTAATAAAGCCTTCATCACGCAACATCAATTGTGCTCTATGATAGAATCTTTGCGGATCTCTGCCATTATAATCAAACACAATATTTTCTACCTTATTGCCACGCAATATAAGGGAGTGCGCGACAATAATTTCTTTGCGAAAATGGGCTTGCATAACTTGGGAAGTAAGCATAGAATCTACCCGCTCAAATTTATCGTAAAATATGCGTCCGTTATGAGAAGTTTTTTGTCCCAAGCCTTTCGCTTTTGTATAGTAATAGCGTGTGTCAATCTTTATTAACTTGAGTTCCATTTCGGTCATTTGCTATTCCTTATGCATTTATACTACTTCATTTAAATTTGTAATTGTAACATGCTTTAAGTAAGTTTTGCATTACAAGTTACAATTACAAGGAAATTTTTCTTATTGCTAATATTACGACTAGAAAATCGCCTTATCATAAACAAGAAATTCCTTGCCAAGTTCTGCTACTTCAGCCTTTATTTTTTGCTGCAAGGCTGTGTTATTAATATCATTTAGAATCTCTGCTATTTTTTCTGCTATCCATGTAAATTCTTTCTCTTTCATACCTCTTGCGGTGAGTGCTGGTGAGCCTATCCTTATACCGCTTGTTACAAATGGAGAGCGAGTTTCACCCGGAACAGTGTTTTTATTGATAGTAATCCCTGCATTACCTAAGGCAATATCTGCGTCTTTGCCGCTAAAATCTTTCTTTAAGAAACTCATAAGCACTAAGTGATTATCTGTCCCGCCACTTACTAAATCAAAGCCCGATTTCACCAAAACTTCTGCTAAAACTTTAATATTTGCTTTGACTTGCTTTGCATAAGTTTTCCATTCTGGTTTTAAATTCTCCCCAAAGCCAATAGCCTTTCCCGCGATAACATGCATAAGCGGACCGCCCTGCATACCCGGAAACACCATTTTATCAATCTTTTGTGCGATCTCTTCATTATTTGTAAGTATCACGCCACCCCTTGGACCACGCAGCGTTTTGTGTGTAGTGGTGCTAACAATATCACAATATGGAAAAGGATTAGGATATTCCCCTGCCACAACAAGCCCTGCTACATGTGCGATGTCAGCCATAAGGATAGCCCCTACAGAATCTGCAATTTCTCTAAATTTCGCAAAATCAAGTGTGCGAGTATAAGCTGAAAATCCACATACAATAATATTTGGCTTCACAACCTTTGCATACTCCATAACCTTATCATAATTAATATAGCCATCAAGCTCAACACCATAAAAAAAGCTTTGATACATTTTACCACTCATGCTAACTTTCGCACCATGTGTTAAATGCCCACCATGACTTAAATCCATGCCTAGTATCTTATCATAAGGTTTAAGCAGTGCCCCATAAATTGCTGCGTTTGCTTGACTACCTGAATGTGGCTGGACATTTGCATATTTACAACCAAAAAGCTTTTTTGCCCTCTCAATCGCTAAAGATTCTATAGAATCTACAAATTCACAACCACCATAATATCTCTTGCCCGGATAACCCTCTGCATATTTATTTGTCAAAATGCTGCCCATAGCTTCCATAACACTTGGAAAAGTGTAGTTTTCACTTGCAATCATTTCTAAATGCTCGTTTTGTCGTTGTAACTCTTTTTGTATCAAAGAAAAAATTTCAGAATCTGTTGTTTGCATTGTATAACTCATGCTTGCTCCTCTTTATTAATAGAATTGTAATTTTCACTCACTGGCTTCATCGCAGGGAATAAAAGCACATCTTTGATAGACTTATTATTTGTTAAAAGCATAACAAGCCTATCAATGCCTATACCTTCCCCTGCAGTAGGTGGCATACCATGCCCTAAAGCCCATACATAATCTTCGTCCATATATTGTGCCTCTTCATCGCCCTTTTCTTTTTCGGCTACTTGTGCCTTAAATCGCTCAAGTTGGTCTAGCGGGTCATTAAGCTCTGAAAAACCATTAGCAAGCTCTCTGCCACCGATAAAAAACTCAAATCTATCCGCAATATTTGAATGTATGTCATTTCGCCTTGCAAGTGGGCTAATCTCAATGGGATATTCTGTGATAAAAGTTGGATTAATAAGCTTAGATTCTACAAAATTATCAAATGCTTCACTGAGTAGTTTATCATGGCTTAAGCCCTCTTCTATCTTTATATTATTTTGTTTCAAAAACGCATGGAGTTTATCTCTATCTTCAATTATATCTTTGTCTATATTGCCTATTTTTGCTAAAGATTCTCTATAAGTCATAACGCTAAATTGTGTGAAATCAATCAGCATATCGCCAAAAGGCAGCTGCTTTGGTAGGTTGAGAGAATCTAAGAGATAATCAAACAATTCTTTAGTAAGTGTGATTAAGTCATTATAAGTATGATATGCCCAATAAAACTCAATCATGCTAAATTCAGGGTTATGACTATGATCTATGCCTTCATTACGAAAATTTCTATTAATCTCAAATACCGCTTCAAAGCCCCCTACAACAAGTCGCTTTAAATACAACTCTGGGGCAATGCGTAAATATCTCTCTACATCAAGGGCATTATGATGAGTGATAAAAGGTCGTGCGTTTGCACCACCGGGGATTGGGTGCAACATAGGCGTTTCAACTTCTAAGAATCCCCTATTTTCAAAGAATTTACGCACACAAGAGACTATCGCACTACGCATACGAAAAGTCTCTTTTACCTCGCGATTTACAATTAAGTCTAAATATCTTTGTCGATAGCGAAGCTCAATATCACTTAATCCATGAAACTTTTCTGGTAATGGCACAATAGCTTTTGTTAGAATCTTAAACTCTAAAGCATGCAGACTAAGCTCCCCTGTCTTTGTAACAAAGGGGAAACCATACACATTTACAATATCTCCAACCTCTAAATTTTTCTTTAGAATCTTAAAGAGATCGCCTAGCTCATTTTGTGAGAAATAAATCTGTAAAATCGCATATTCATCTTCAATTTTTATAAAACTTGCCTTACCCATAAGACGCAAAAACTTTACTCTGCCTTTTACCCATACTTTCGAGTCTTCATCTTTTTTTTCATCAGATTCTAGATTTTTTAGGGAAGCAAATTTTTCTAAAAAGCTTTTATTATCAAGGCTTACTTCACAATCATTTCTATATGGATTTAGATTCTCTTCTCTTAGTGTTTGTGCTTTTTCAATTCTTTGCTGAATATAGATATTATCAAACATGTATTCTCCTTATAAATTTATTTTATTACGCTTTTTACCACTTCACTAGCGGCTTTTGTGGCTGCCTTTTTTAGCTGTCTCTTCAACTTCTACATATTGTTTTTGTAAATCTTGCAAAGCTTCTATACTCATAATTTTTTCCGCAACTTCATACATTATAGGATAACTTCTTGTGCCTTCAGTTAAGTTTTTAATGGGATCTTTTAAGAATCCAACTTGTGTCAGCCCATATACAACAACGCATAAAATCACAAAATATTTTAACGCCGAAAATACATAACCACCAAAATAATTTATAATCGCAATCTCTGGTAAAATCACAACAAAACGCGCGACAATAACACCAAGCACAAGAAAGCCAATCCACACAAGCGCAAGGATAAGGATAAAAGCAAACATTAATAAAATATGCCTATTCTCAAAGCTTAATCCGACTAACTCAATATATTTTGCTCCATCAATGCAATATTTAGAGGCAAAGTAGATTCCAAGCACAACGCCAAGAACGCCCATAATCTCATGGATAAGCCCATTTTTAAGCCCACGCAATCCAAGCACAGCGACAATAATTATAACAGCAATATCTACATAATGCTTTGTTTCCATATAGAATCCTTAAATCTTTTTAGTTTAAACTTGTGCGAACTTCTTCTAAAATTTCCATAACGCCATTTTTCTTTAGCGTATTAATCATATCTTGCAATGCGTATTCTACCTCACCTTTATTGCATACACGAGTTTCAGTAAGCACTTTTGAAGCGTCCAAATTCCCTACAACACACTGAATCTCTATTTCTTTTGAATCTAAAATCTGTGCGTGTATGCCAATAGGTGATTGACAGCCACCACCAAGCAATTGTATAAAAGCTCTCTCAATATTACAGCATAACGCACTTTTAGAATCATGCAAAGATTCTAAAATTTTCATAATCGCTTGATCTCTAAAATCTGGCGAATACTTAGGATCTCTACACTCAATGCCAAGTGAGCCTTGCCCCATAGCGGGGATAAATTGATTTATCTGTAAATGCGAGATAAAGCCAATATCATCTTTCAAATCAAGGCGATTTAACCCCGCACTAGCAAGGATAATCGCATCAAATTCACCCTTACGCAATTTCTCTAATCGTGTCTGCACATTGCCCCTTAGGCTTTGTGTGTCTAAATCCTGCCTTATACGCTTTAGCTGCATGCTACGGCGAAGTGAAGTCGTGCCGACCTTTGCACCCTGTGGCAATGAAGCAATATCTGCGTATTTTTCACTTACAAAGCAATCTCTAGCATCTTCTCTTTGCGTGATAGAAACAAGCATTAATTCTGGTGGAATAGCAATGGGAACATCTTTTAGCGAATGCACAGCAAAGTCAATCCCACCACTTAACAATTCATTCTCTAACTCTTTTGTAAAAAGTCCCTTGCCGCCTATTTTTGCAAGCGGTGCATCAAGGATTTTATCGCCCTTTGTTTTGATAGTTTTTAGCACAACTTGAAAGCCAAGCGATTCTAATTTTTCTTTGATATGATTTGCCTGCCATAAGGCTAAGAGAGACCCCCTTGTGCCAAGCACAAGCGGCTTTTCTTGCACCACATCGCTATAACGCTTTGCTATCATACTATCCTCCCAAATAAAACGCATATCATATTATAATATATAATTTTCAAAAAATAAAGCTGTGGTTTATAGAGTTTGATTTAAAAGTGAGTTATTTATGCCAAATTTTACATGTCATGCAGTATGCTAGGTTCCATAATATTACGCTTAGAATCTTAAATTTATTGTAGCAATTATTTCAACTCCGCCCAAGTATTGCCTATGGATAGGTTACATACAAGTGGCACTTTTAGTTTATAGATATTTTCCATAATCTCTTTTAACTCTTTGCTTAAAGATTCTATAATGCTATTTTTTACTTCAAAAATCAATTCATCATGGACTTGTAAAAGCATAAAGCAGTCATTATGTAAAGATTCTATTTTCTTATAAATCTCATTCATACTAAGCTTTATTAAATCTGCGGCACTGCCTTGGAAGATAGTATTTACACCTTCTCGCAAAAAGTTTGCCCTCATAAATTCAGTCGCACTAAAAAAGTCAAAATACCTTTTTCGCCCAAGTAGAGTCGTGCTATATCCATTTTTAAGTATAGAATCTTTTTGAGATTCTAAAAACTGCTTGACACTAGGAAATGTCGCAAAATAGTCTTCGATATACTGCCTTGCTTCAGTTTGTGTGATATTTAGCGTTTGTGATAGCTTCCTTGCACCCATACCATAGATTAAACCAAAGTTAATGGACTTTGCTATGCTTCTTAAAAGTGAAAAGTCTTTATTAGAATCTTTAAAAAGCAATTTTGCCGTTTCTGCGTGAATATCAGCATTATTATGAAAAGATTCTAATAGCACTTTATCCCCGCTAAAATGTGCTAATAATCGCAACTCAATCTGTGAGTAATCAAGGCTTAAAAGCTTATATCCATCTCTACTTACAAAGCCCTTGCGGATACTTCTACCCATCTCACTACGCACGGGGATATTTTGAAGATTTGGGGATTTTGAGCTTAGTCTGCCTGTATTTGTGCCTGTTTGTAGAAAAGTCGTATAGATTCTATTCTCATTTTTACCTAACTTTAATATAGGCTCAATATAGGTGCTAAAAAGCTTGAAAATCTCCCTATACTCAAGTAATAAAGGCACAACCGGGTGAGAATCTTTTAAGGCAAGTAATGTAGCCTCATCAGTGCTATATCCACTTTTGCCCTTTCTTTTTGCATCAAGCTTTAATGTATCAAATAGAATCTCTGCTACTTGCTTTGGTGAGTTGAGATTGAAAGATACCCCAGCTTTTTCATAGATTTCTTGCTGTAATTGCTGCAAGGTGTGGCTAAAAGTAGTCTTTAGATTCTTAAAATATGAATAATTGATAGCAATACCGCAATCCTCCATAGCACAAAGTGTGCGTATAAAAGGAAACTCTAAGTCTTTAGCAAGTGTGAATAAATGCGGATAAAGCGTATTTTTAAAATGAAAATAAAGCTGAAAAGTAGCCGCTGCATCTTCTGCTGCATAGTTACTCGCCGTCTCTATATCAATAGAATCAAAGGTAGCTTTCTTGGGGACAATATCGCTGAAGGCTATCATATTGTGATTAAAATGCTTTTTCATAAGATTATCTAAACTCACGCTTTGACTTGGGTCATCAAGCCATGCAAGTAGCATAGAATCTTGTGGTATATGTGTGGGTTTTATACCAAAATTATGCCATGCTATATGTAAATCAAACTTGATATTATGCCCTATAAGTGGGTAGCTAAAGAGTATTTCTAAGGCTTTTTTTGCGTCGCTTTGAGAGATTTGTGCGGGGGCATTTGTTGTATCATTATCTGCAGAATCTTTACTCATTGTCGTATCATCAAATAGTGAGAATGTAGGCTTTGCTTCTTCTGTGCTAAAAAGATTCTGTGATATGCTTTGAGATTTCATAACTTCATATTTGGATTTTTCACGCTTTATCCCACCATGTAAAAATGGCACATAATAAGCATTCAATCCATCAAAGCAAAAGCTAAATCCTACCATGTCCGCCACTCTTACATCTAAGCCATTTGTTTCACAATCAAATGCAACTAAATTTCCTTTTGGGATAGATTCTAATAGATTAAAAAGCTCTTTAGAATCTGTGATTAAATGGGGGGTATATTGAAATGTTAGATTTTGTAGATTCTGTGTCAAATTTGTGTGGGCTGCTAGATTATTGTCATATTGAGTGCGTAAGCACGAAATATCTCTTTTCGATTCCATGCTAGATGTTTCGCTACACTCAACATGACAAATATTAGAATCTAGATTCTCTATTGTATTTGAGTGTATTGCTAAATTTTGCTTAGTTTTCATATTAGATTCTAACTTGTCATTTTGAGTGTTAAGCGAAAAATCTTTACTTGAATTTAAACTTTGAGATGTTTCGCTTTCGCTTCGCTCAAGCTCAACATGACAATTATTGGAATCTAGATTCTTGCTATCTTGCGACCTAAATCCTGCTCTCTGCTCAAATGGATTAGCACCTATATCCCCCAAAGGTATAGTTTCTACATATTGCGTATTATTTTTGCGTCTTGGCAGTATCTTTTGTAAAATCCTGTGTAATTCATAGGATTCTAACTCATCTTTGATAGTCAGCAAAGGTGAAGTCTCAAACTCATTCTTCTTACTTAAAAAATCATAATTTTGTAATAAATCCGTGCGTAAAGTTACAAGATTCCTACTTATAAAGGCTTGTTCTTTATGTTCTTTTATAAGTCCTGCTGTGCGTTTGCCAAGCAGTGATACTATATTTTCATAATCTTTTTCTATATTTTCATATAAAGATTCTAAGCTTTTAAAATGTGCTAAAATGCTTTGTGCGCCCTTTGGACCAATGCCCTTAATCCCGGGTACATTATCACTAGAATCCCCAACAATACTTTGATACATGATAAAATCATTTGGCAAAACACCAAATTTTTCATAACATTCTTTTTGCGTGATAGCTTGTTTTTTCGCATAATCAAAGATATAAATCCCCTCACTTATCAGCTGATACAAGTCTTTATCATGGCTAATAATTTGTGTTTCATAACCATCTTTTTTAGCAAGGGTAGCAAGGGTAGCTATGCAGTCATCAGCCTCATAGCCTTGCAGTGAGAGCGTAGGAAGTCCCATTTTCTCTAGCCACTCTATTGCCACAGGGAGTTGTGCTAAAAGGTCTTGCGGGGCTTCTTTTCTATTCGCCTTATATTGTGGATAAAACTCTTTTCGCCTATTTGTCCCACCGCCCTCAAGTGTGAAAATAATACATGAATCTTTATGTTCTTTATAGAGATTGAAAATAAGTGTCGCAAAGCCAGTTAGCAAGGAAGTTGGAAAATGCTTTGAGTTATGCAATGGTGGCAGGGCATAATAACTACGAAAAAAGAAACCAAAAGTATCAACGAGTATAACTTTTGAGAGATTACTTTGCATGTTATTCCTTTGTGTGTGAGGTTGGAATATTTTATTTTGTGTATATAGAGATTCTGTTTTGTAGTGTTAGAATCTAGAACTACAAAGCTACATTATAGCATAAA
>NZ_FZMS01000036.1 GCF_900198365.1 Helicobacter bilis
GTGTTAATTTGTGGTTTTTTGTGAAGTGTGGGGTATTATAGCATAAAGTTTTGTGTTAATTGTGTTTTTGGGATTTTGTAAGAATCTAAGTTGCATTTTTTGCTATTAAGCATTAAGTATTTAAAACACTATACACACAATAATAAAAAGCAATATGCACTAATCCTAGAACACATTATTTTTAATAATACCAAATAAATACCAAATAAATACTTAGTTTTTTGCTATAATCATGGCTTTATTTTACGCAGAATGATAAACTGCAAGTAAGGAGATTATATGAAAACTAGCACAAAACTAATGGCAAAGACAGCGTTGATAGTAGGCTTATGTGTGCCTATAACACTATTAGCAAATGGAGATATGTTGCATATGAATACACAAAGTATAGGGCAAAAAGGTGGCGTAGCAGTGAATCTTATAGGCGATTGGCGTGTAAGTCTTATTGAAATAGATGGTGCATTTACTCGTGTGCCAGAGCAAGCAGAGGGTGTATCTATGCAGACTAGTAGCAATCAAATAGCAGGTATCGCAGGTTGTAATAACTTTATGTCGCCCTACACTCTCTCTGCGAATAAGCAACAAATTACAATTAGTGAAGGTGCAAGCACGAGAAAAATGTGTCATCCAGAAGAAGTTATGCGTTTTGAAGATTCTTTCTTGCGTTTGTTAAATGGCACATTTATGATTGAGAAAAACTTTGAGGGCATTACGCTTGTGCGTGATAATGTGAAAATTTATCTTGTAAAATAGATGTTCGTATAATAGTAGATCTTATGGGCTTTCTAACACATATTTACAATGCTTTTTAAATGTGATAATGTTGTATTACTAATCTTAGCTAGGTAATAAAGGAAGTCATTACGCAAAATTTAGAAACACCATGTTTTAAATCTCCATTGCCATCGCATGTATCAAATGCGATAGATCATAATTGTAAATAATTTACTATACATGTTTCATGGATTCTAGAAACTCTGTTTTTATACCTACAGATTTGCGAGTGCATGGATTTAATTTTTTAAATCCATGCACTCGCAAATCACTCGAAAAATACAAAAAGATTGGTAAAACAATAATTGTAATTCTACTTGCATTAGCGGCAATTGAGACTTTTTAGAATCTCACCACTAAATCCATCTTTTTGTAAATATTGCACAATCTCTTCTTCATAGAGCGGGGCGGCAAGTATAATACACTCAATATCTTCATAAGTTTCCTTGCATGGCTTTGCTACAACTATCTTGGAGTTTTGTAGATATTTGCCATGTTTTCTTGTGTCTAGGTCATAACAGCATACAATTTTTACTCTATTCTCTAAAGTAAGAAAACTTAATAAAGAATTTCCATGCGCACCAGCTCCATATAATGCTATGCGTTTATACTTCGAGATTACGATATTAAGCTTTTGTATCGCATTTTGCATTATCGTATATGTATTTTTGGGTAGCATGGCTGGTGTGTAGTCTTTTACATTTTGTGGTGTTTTCTTTTTAAAAAATAGTCCTAAATGCTGGTTTCTATAAAGCATAAGCGTATCGATATGCTCACATCCCATTGCATTAAAAATATTAATCAATGTAGATTGTTGATAATATCCGCAGTGATCATGAAAGATTTCATAGAATCTTGCATTTTCAAAAAACTCTCTTATATTAGGCACTTCTACATAGATGATACCATCTTGTGCGATTAGCTTTACCACATCTTCTAAAAACTCTCGTGGTGTATCAATGTGTTCTAGCAAATGTCTAAAGACAATGCAGTGAATTTCGTGCTTAATGTGTTTTTGCATAGAAGCTAAATTAAAAAAATCTTGTATGTGTAAGTGATTTGTAGTTTTTGCAAACTCAAGGGATACAAGAGATGGGTCAATGGTGTATAAAAATTCACAATGTTTTGTAAGCTCCATGGCTAAATCGCCACTTCCGGGGGCTATCTCAATGAGATTTACCCCCCCCCCCCCCATAGTAGTAGCACCATTAATAGCGGCACAATGCGATATAATGACATTTTTAATATTCTGTATAGAAGTGTTCATAGAAGTTGAAACAATTTTTCTCGACATATAGCCACTTTTTTGATACTCTTTCCACATAGATTCCCTATCAAAACTTGCGTTAAAGACAAAGCCGCATTCAAAGCATTGCACTAAATCCATTTTAGCTTTACCGCACGCATAATCCTCGTTCGTGCAATCTGTGGCGACTGAATCTAATCTGCTACATGACACAAAAGTATTGTGATGACTAAAGATAGGCTGAAATTGAGAATTTTTGAAACACATTGGACATTTCATGTTATTTCCTTGTATTGAAATCGATTGTATATAAACTACACAATACTGCCAAGCATTATAGTTATACTTTGTGCGGTTTGTATAAATGACTTATTTTATCGCTTGGGCTTAAAGTGGAATCCGAAAAAACATTATAACAATGCTTCAAAACACAGCACAAACATTACTTTTTTTCCATTTCTGTTTATTGTATGGATTTTTCGTAACATTTTTATTTAAAAATTTATTTTTTTGTTTATACTCATAAAAGTTTGCAATTTTAGATTGAAGGATTGGTTATGAATGAAGTGGTTGAAGCAGGACAATGGATACAAAACTACATGCCAGTTGCTGATAATATTTGGCTTAGTGGTTTTGTAGCATTGTTGCCTATTTTATTGTTTTTGGCATGTCTTGTATGGTTTAAGTTAAAAGGATGGCTTGCTGCAAGTCTTACCGTTGGGCTTAGTGCGGTTATTGCCTTTGCTGTGTATGGTATGCCATTCAACATGGTGGCTATGAGCTTTGTGCAAGGGTTTTTGATGGGGCTTTGGCCTATTGCTTGGATTATCATTGCTGCGATATTTTTGTATAAAATCGCTGTGAAGACTGGCTATTTTGAGATTCTAAAAGAGAGTGTAATTGCTGTTACACCAGACCAAAGATTGCAAGTTATTTTGATTGCATTTTGCTTTGGTGCATTTTTGGAGGGAGCTATTGGCTTTGGTGGTCCTGTGGCTATTACTGCGGCATTGCTTGTTGGCTTAGGGCTTCGTCCTTTATATGCTGCGGGTTTATGTATGATTGCAAATACTGCACCGGTTGCCTTTGGGGCGGTTGGGATTCCAATCACTGCGCTTGCAAAGGCGGTGGGACTTGATGCAGGTGATATTGCGGCTATGGTGGGGAGAATGCTTCCACCTTTAACGCTTTTTGTGCCATTTTTCATTGTATTTCTTATGAGTGGATTTAAAGGGGTGAAAGAGACTTTTCCAGCGGTTTTTGTAGCGGCAGTAACTTTTGCAGGTGTGCAGTATTGGAGCTCTAATCACTTGGGACCAGAATTGCCTGATATTATCTCTGCTATTGCGGCGATTGGGGTTACTTCTGTATTCTTAAAGTTTTGGCAACCAGCAAATATTGAAAGAGCTGAAAATAACACAGAATCTAGCATTGCAGTAAAGCAGTATCCACTCTCGCAAATAATTCTTGCGTGGATGCCTTTTATCCTTTTGGTTCTTACAATCGGCTTGTGGCAAATGCCATTTTTTGCAGATTTATTTAAACCCGGAAATGCACTAGCTAGCACAAATATTGTATGGACTATACCCGGTCTTGATCAGCTTATTATACAACAAGCCCCTATTGTTGCAAACCCAACAGCACTTGGGGCAGATTGGAAATGGCTTATTATCCAGAATCCGGGCACTGCAATCTTACTTGCTGCACTGCTTAGTATCATTGTGCTTCGTGCAAATGCAACACAAGTTATAGAATCTGCAAGTGAGACGATTAAAGAAATGTCTATCCCAGTGCTTACCATTGGACTTGTATTAGCCTTTGCTATCATTTCTAAAAATAGCGGTCAAGCTGCTACAATGGGATTAGCCCTAGCCCATACTGGCTCACTCTTCCCATTTTTCTCGCCTTTTATTGGTTGGGTAGGGGTATTCTTAACCGGTAGTGATACAAGCTCGAATCTACTCTTTGGTCCATTACAACAAGTTACTGCTAAAGCCCTTGATATGCCTGAAGTGCTTTTCATGGCGGCAAATACGGTTGGCGGTGTCGTAGGTAAGATGATAAGCCCACAAAGCATAGCTATCGCATGTGCTGCGGTAGGTCTTGTAGGTAGGGAATCTGAACTCTTTAGATTCACTCTTAAATATTCTATTGGCTTTGTTGTATTCATTGGTATTTGGACTGCGACTATTGCATACATAATACCGGGCATTATTGTCGGCTAAATCCCTTGTATTTTACGCTTAGACTTTATTAAAAAGTCTTTGTAAAAAGTAAGCAAAAGATTCTAAAAAAGCAGTATTTTTTGAAATATAAGGTATCATTTCAAAAAATACATAGCAAAGAAACTACATGAGTGTATTAAAAGCAGAAAATCTAAGTAAATCTATCAAAAAAACAAGAATTGTAGAAAGCATTACACTTGAAGTGCATAGTGGCGAGGTCGTTGGATTGCTTGGTCCAAATGGTGCGGGTAAAACAACGACTTTTTATATGATTTGCGGTTTGCTTGAGCCAAGTGGTGGCAAGGTGTTTTTAGATAATAATGATATTTCTGCAAAGCCCCTGCATGAGAGAAGTCATTTAGGTATTGGCTATTTGCCGCAAGAATCTAGCATTTTTAAGGATTTAAGTGTAGAAGACAATCTTTTATTAGCCGCTCAAAGTGCCTTTAAAAGCAAAAAAGAGCAAGAAAATCGCATTGAAGTCATGCTAGAAGCCTTTAATATTGAAACAATCAGGGATAGAAAAGGTGTAAGCCTTAGTGGTGGCGAGAGAAGACGCGTAGAGATTGCTAGGGCTTTGATTAAGAATCCTAAATTTATCTTGCTTGATGAGCCATTTGCTGGTGTAGATCCTATCGCTGTGCTTGACATTCAAAAGATTATACAAACTTTAGTTGAAATGGATATTGGCGTATTAATCACTGATCATAATGTCCGCGAAACGCTTGGGGTATGTCATCGTGCTTATGTGATTAAAAGCGGTGCGTTATTTGCAAGTGGCAAGGCTGAAGAAATTTATGAGAATCCTTTGGTGAGAAAATACTACTTAGGCGAAAATTTTAAAGCATAAAGATTCTATAATTAATAAAAGGAAAAAGATGAATGAATTAAGACATTTAGCAGTCGTTATGGATGGCAATAGACGATGGGCTAGAAAGAATGGAATCTTAGAGAAAATAGGCTATTTACATGGGGCAAATACAATACAAAAAGTGATTGAAGTCTGTATTGAAGAGGGCATTAAACACTTAACACTTTTTGCTTTTAGCACAGAGAATTGGCAGCGACCACAAGAAGAGATTGACTATCTTTTTAAGTTATTAAAAAAATATCTTGATGAAAGCCTTGAGAGATTCTTAAGCAATGATGTGAGATTTAAAGCGATTGGACAGCTAGACAAACTTAGCCAAGATTTACGCAAAGATATTGCAGACTTTGAAGAGCAAACAAAACACTGCAAAACCTTATGTGTGAATGTCGCTATATCTTATGGGGCAAAAGATGAGATTGTGCGTGCGGTTAAAAGAGTGGTGGATAAGAAGTTAGAGATTACAGAAGAAAATATCAGCGCAAACCTTGATATTAGCGAAGATGTGGATTTATTACTCCGTGTTGGCAGTGCTTCAAGAATCTCAAACTTTTTATTATGGCAATGTGCGTATGCAGAGATATTTTTCAGCAAAACACTTTTTCCGGGTTTAACTAAAAAAGAATGCAAAAGAATTATTGATGACTTTAAACACAGAAAGAGAACTTTTGGGAAGTGAATAATTTAATAGATTAAATCAGAGATAAAAAGGGGATAGCTATATTAATTTTCTTGCTATACGACTTCTCTTTATGATTAAGATTATATGAATATCATAAATTCTATGAATGAAATAAAAGATTTTAAAGTGACTAGATTCTAAATTTTATTAGTGTATATCGCAATTTGGTGTATTGCGAAATAAAGTATTATCAAGGTGCGTTAAATAACACCTTGACTTTCTAGGGATATATTCTCTCCCTGTTTGAAGATTTCAATCATGAAACTCAAAGTCTAAATCCAAGAAGCTTCTTTTGTGCTGACCCTTATTGTTAGCACAAAGGCATATTGTTTATAACCCAATTAAGTGAGTCTTCAAAACCCAAACGATTATCTCAAAGCATAAACATATCTTAAAAAAAGACCTCCAAATCATACCAACCCTTAATTAGCATAATTGACATGTTGTTTATGGTTTAAAGGCGTTTTCCTAACATAAACAACAGCATTATAAGACACAATAAAAGACTATGTCTTAAATTATCTATCACCAACTCTCAATACCATATTCACGCACAAGAGCGCCATATCCTTGACTAAGTAGTGCAAGTCTTAATTTCCTCAAACTCTGCTTTATCCGCCGGATCATGTTTATCTTTCAGTGCTTTTGCCTTTTTTGCTAACTCTCTTGCATGTGCCGCATCTCTAATTGTCATAATGACCTCCTTATATTAAAAAAATCTGCCAAATTTGGCATTTCGGCATTCTACAAAAAAACAAGTCAAGCAAAAATATAAATACGATAAATAATCCCAAGAGGCTAATGTATCGCACATATATTTCATTCTAAATTTTGCAGTTTTTATGTTTTTATTAGACATAAATGAGTAAAATACCAAAATATTTTTTAGTAGAAGGATAGCAATGACAATTGAAATGGGCGATCTTAAAAAAGGTTTGAAAATCGAAATCGATGGAATCCCTTATAGAATCACAGAGTATCAGCATGTAAAGCCGGGTAAAGGTCCTGCATTTGTGCGAGTGAAGATTAAAAGCTTTTTAGATGGCAAGGTAATTGAAAAAACTTTTCATGCGGGTGATAAATGTGAAACGCCAAATATTATTGAAAAAGGCATGCAATATCTCTATCATGATGGTGAGCTGTATCAGTTTATGGATAATGAGACTTATGAGCAAGTGGGCTTAAGTGAAGATCAGGTTGGCGATAGTGCAAAATGGCTTTTAGATAGCATGAATGTGAGCGTTCTGCTTTATAATGACAAGGCGATATCGGTTAATGTCCCACAAATAGTTGAGCTAAAGATAGTAGAAACTCCGCCAAATTTTAAAGGCGATACTTCAAGTGCAGGTAAAAAACCAGCGGCCTTAGAGACAGGTGCGGTAGTGCAGATTCCATTCCATGTATTAGAGGGTGAGACAATACGGGTGAATACAGAGACAGGTGAGTATATAGAAAAGGTTAAGTAGGTTATGAATTTCTCACTAGATACTTTGCTTCCTTTGTTGCAACGAGATTTTTTTATGCGAGTTGTGCTTGCAAGTGTGGAGGTTGTACGCCTTTTACATACGCAAGATTCAATATTGCATGAGAGTTTTGGTGTTGGTGCAGGTGGCGATCGTAGTAGTGGGGCAGATTTACTTGCGGAATCTATATTTTCTAAATTTTTATTGCCACATTATCATATTGATTCTGAAGAAAGTGGATTATTAAAAGGCGACAATAATGCGAGAGGCACGATTGTGCTAGACCCACTTGATGGCAGTAGTAACTTTAAGTCAAACATTCCATATTTTGGTGCGAGTGTAGCCTTGTGTGATGAGAATGGTAGAGTGTGTGAGGCTTGTGTGGTGAATTATATCTCATGTGAGATAGCCTATCTTAATGATGATTTATTAGCTATTACAAAAATGCCTTGTATATTTAGTTTGCAAACTTTTATTGCAGATTTACAACCAGAATATATTATATATGCAAGCACTGCAAAAAAGCCAACTTCTATGCACTCATGCTATATACCATGTAATTTTACAAGGCTTTTGCAAAATAGCAATACCGCAAAAAAAGATGTCTTTATAGCAAATGCGTGTGATGCGATTAGAGGGTCTGCACAATATCTTCCAGCATTTGATACAAACTTTTTACATGCAATGTTTGCTAGTCAAATACTCATTTTTAGACCGCAAAAAGTTATCACAGAAAAGCTTGAATGTGGTATATTTGAAAAGGCTATGCAGCATGCTAAATGGGCGTCTTTTTTAGCAGAAAGCGGTTTGAAATTCCGCAGTCTTGGGGCTATTGCCCTAAGCCTTGCATTTAGTTTTCGCTATCTATTTGTGCTTTTGCCAACGCAGGTTAGAAAATATGATGGTATGGCAGGATTCTATCTAGCTCAAAATCAAATCATCTATGGCAATTTAGAATCTTATCATAAGGCTGTACCGGCACTAAAGGAATGCAAGGAAGTGATTTCTCATATTTTAATTACAACAGATTCAGATATTGTTGATAAATTTAAAGGAAGGTAAAATGGGTTTTTCAGATTTTTTTAAAAACTTTAAACGAGAAGATTCTAGAGATAGAAAAGATGCAGTCCAACATTGGACAAAATGTCCTAGCTGCGGTGCGGTTATGTATAATAAAGAAGTGATTGAGAGTTCTTATGTGTGTTCGAAATGTTCCCATCATTTTAGAATCAACGCACAAGATAGACTGAATCTTATTTGTGATTCTGATACTTTTATTGAATACGACAATGATTTAGCTCCAAACGATCCCCTTGCATTTGTGGATAAAAAAAGCTATACAAAAAGAATTGAAGAGGGCTTTGCAAAGACAAAGAGAAAAAGTGCGGTTATCTCGGGGGAAGCCCTTATACATGGCAAAGAAGCACAGATTGTAATCTTTGATTTTTCATTCATGGGCGGTAGCTTAGGAAGCGTTGAGGGTGAAAAGATTGTAAGAGCAATCAATCGTGCTATTAGCAAAAAGCAAGGCTTAATCATTGTATCTACAAGTGGTGGTGCTAGAATGCAAGAATCTACCTATTCACTCATGCAAATGGCAAAGACTTCAGCGGCATTAGGCAAACTTGCTGAAGCAAAACTACCTTATATCTCTGTGCTAACTGACCCTACTTTCGGGGGTGTTTCAGCATCATTTGCATTTTTAGGGGATATAATCATTGCAGAACCGGGTGCTATGATAGGCTTTGCAGGGGCAAGGGTTATCAAGCAAACAATTGGCACAGATTTACCAGAGGGCTTTCAAACTGCAGAGTTTTTGCTTGAACATGGATTAATAGATATGATTGTATCGCGTAAAGATTTGAAGCATACCTTAAGCGATCTTATTAAAATGCTTGTGCCTTATGAAAATACATATATATACAATTCATAAAAATGAAATGTTAGGGGATATAATGCAGTATTATAGCAAGGCTTGCAAGGGATTTGGTGCGACACTAAGCTTTTTTAATCTCTTTAATAAAAAGATACAAGAAGCACAAAAGCAAGATTCTAATATCGCAAAGCAAAGCTATACAATGGCATTTTCTAAACATTTTGATAGGCAGAGTATTTTGCTAGATTCTGGTGGAGAAAGGCAAGATTCAATAGAATTTAGCAACATGATAGAATCTTATAGCACACAAAGTGGCATTGTAAAATTTTTTATTGCAGGGGCATTTGGCTTTGAAAAAGAAGTATTAAAACAGCATAAAACAATCAGTCTAAGCACATTAACTTTTAGCCATGAAATCGCAAAAATTGTGCTTTTAGAACAGATTTATCGCTCACTGAGTATTATTAATAAACACCCATATCATAAGCTTTAGTAAGGAAAAAGAATGCGTGATGAAGATTTGTTGTCACTAAGGCAAACATTAGAAAAACGATTAGAATATTTAGATGGATTAAGCTTAAACCTACATAAGAGCTTACAAGAAATGAGTGCGTTAAAACTCAATGAAAATGCAGATATCATCTCCACACAATCACAACTGCGATTTGATGATTCCATGTTAGAACGCAATCAAAAAGAGATGAAAGAAATCAGTGCGTCTCTTGCAAAGTTTGATGATGGAATCTATGGCATTTGTGAAATGTGTGAAGATGAAATTGGCATTGAGAGATTGCAGGCAAAACCGCATGCAAGATTCTGTATCAATTGTCGCGAGATTTATGAAAAAAGCGAAAAGCAAAAGGAGAGAACATGAAGATTCGGTATTTTTTTAGTTTTGCGTTATTGTTTTTGGTGCTTGTTGGTGCTTATGCATTCTATATTAGCACGGATTATTATACGCTTCAAAATACGCTTTTAGTGGAGTTTAGCATAACTTTACCTGTTGCATTATGGATATGTTTGCCTGCAGTATGTTTATTTGTGCTTGCCTTGCTTTTTATGAGTTTTGCATCACTTGTGCAAAAGTTTAAAAGCATGACTTTACATAGAGATATTGAGAAGATTTTCACACAGATTCAAGAACAAATGTTAGGGAATCCTGTAAGAGAGAGAGTATTTTCAAACACAGAGTTAAAGACACTTTCAAAGACTTTGCAGAGATTTATTTTATTGCCCGATACAAAATCACATAGCACAAATTATGAAAAAATAGATTCCATATTTAATAGCCTTAAAGAAATAGAAGATGGTAAAAATGATCCTAAAATACGATTAAATCCACTACACCCACTCTATAATCTCAATGCAAAAAATGCTATCAAAGATGATTCTCAAAAAGCATTTGATACACTGAAACAAGACTTTAATAAAGATTCCATAGGACAGAATCTGTATATGCAAAATGAAGCACAAGCAATTTATGATAAAGCATGGGAAGTTTTACTGAATGGGCAACAAAAGGTCTTGCAGAAAGCATTGAATCTAGATAAAAATCATCTCACATACACTACACTTCTAGGGCTTGTGAAAACATGTGCTAAAGGCAACATCAACATACAAAAAGATATGATAATACAAACATGCAAAAAAGTAAGCATGAATGAGAGAAAATATCTAGGATTAGCCATTGCTATATGCGAATTATTACGACAAGATAATATTAATTTCTGGCTTAGTGTTTTTGAATCTTTAAGCAAAGAAGTAGAACAAAGCGTATTAGCCTACTTTTATATATTGCTTGAAGTCGGCAAAACAAGCGAGGCAATGGATTTAAAACAGCAATATCCAAAAGATGACTTCCTGCCTGTAAGTGCATTTAGCACATTGAAAGAAAAAGGCTATCCATTACTTGTATTCTTTGACCCGCTTTTATATCGAGCAAGAAAGCAAGAAAAAGTGCCAACAGAAAATGTAACTATGAAGCAAATAGATTATGTGAATCATTAGAATCTAGTCGCATGCTTTTTGTAGAGTTCAAGTGCATTTTTATTAAACAAAATTTGCTAGAATACAAGCGATAATAATTATTTATTATCGTTTAATATTTTTTTAAGGAGACATTATGTTAGTAACAAGAAAAGCCCCAGATTTTACTGCTCCAGCTGTATTAGCAAATGGTAGTATTGTAAATGATTTTGAATTAAGTAAAAATTTAGGCAAAAATGGTGCAGTCCTATTTTTCTGGCCCAAAGACTTTACTTTTGTATGCCCTAGTGAAATCATCGCTATGGATAAGAGAGTGAAGGCTTTTAATGAACGCGGTGTGAATGTAATCGGTGTATCTATTGACTCTGATGTTGTGCATTTTGCATGGAGAAACACACCGGTAAATGAGGGTGGTATAGGACAAGTTAGCTTCCCTATGGTATCTGATATTACAAAGCAGATTTCAAGAGATTATGATGTGCTATTTGGTGGTGCGGTTGCATTACGCGGTAGCTTTATCATTGATGAGAATCAAATCGTGCGACATGCAACAATCAATGACTTGCCACTTGGTAGAAATATGGACGAATATTTGCGTTTAGTTGATGCGATTTTATTCCATAAAGAACACGGCGAAGTATGTCCTGCTGGCTGGCAAAAAGGCGATAAAGGTATGAAAGCTACTGCTGAAGGTGTTAAAGAATATCTTTTGCAAAATAGTGCTAAACTTTAATCTAAGCATTTTTCAAACCATTCCCATCTAAGCAGAATGGCTCAAGTCTATCACAAGATTTGAGCCATTTATCTTTCTCTCTTGCAATATCTTCATCTCCATCACAAGTTTTTCTCACTTGTTTTTGATATAATTTCTACTTAGAATCTTATATGAGATTGGTCTATATCTAAATTATCTTAAGGAAGTTATAAATGAATATTGTTATCCCAATGGCTGGGCTTGGTTCTCGCTTTGCAAAGGCTGGATTTATAAATCCAAAACCACTCATTGATGTAATGGGTAAGCCAATGATTGTGCGTGTTTTAGAGAATCTTTATTATTCAAATGCAAACTATATTCTCATCGCACGAAATGAATATCTAGCAAAGACACAACAGGTTATACAAGAGTTACTGCCTAATATGAATGTAAAACTTATTGGTATAGATAAGCTTACAGAAGGCAGTGTTTGCACGATTTTATACGCACATAGATATGTGAATAATGACACACCACTACTCATTGCAAATACCGATCAAATCATAGAACACAATATTGCTGATTTCATTAATGATTGTAAGCAAAGAAGACTTTGTGGCTCTATACTCACTTTTGAGGACAAAGAGAAAAATCCAAAATGGTCGTTTGCAAAAATACAAGATAATTTAGTTGTAGAAGTGAAAGAAAAAGTAGCTATCTCCACACATGCTACCGTTGGGATTTATCTTTTTATGCGCGGAAAGTTGTTTGTTGATAGTGCGATTGATATGATTATAGCAAATGAACGCGTTAATAATGAATTTTATACTTGTCCTGTTTATAATTACGCAATAAAATCTGGTGCAAAAATCGGAATCTATAATATAGAATCTAACGCCATGCATGGTATTGGCACACCCGAAGATCTAGCCTTGTATGAAGAGTATTGTAAAAATAAGAGGCTTTAAAATCATTAAATATAACGATTTCGCGTATTCAAAATTGGAATGCAAGAATGCTTGTTAATATTGCTCTTTGGCAGAAAGTACGGGTAAAAATGTTACGCAATAAAATACATTTGTTTTTTATGTTTATTTTTATCTCACTTAATAAAGCCAACCTTCCGCTATATAGATATTAATGAAATAAGCAGCCCGAAAAAAATATTTACTTTTATACTACAAATAGCTTTATCTTACCCAAACAGCATCGCAAATTAATGGGTTAGATTAAAAGTTTTGCAAATTTCATGAAAGACTTATAGAATTAAAAATAATGCTAAGTTATTTAAGTTTATGAGTTTAAAGCTTTTTAGCTAGACAATGGCTTTTTAAAACCCTTGTTAGATACACATTTGTGTTTATAGCGATTAAAGCTATATTCTAAGTTTTACTATAAAACAAAGCTATGTTATTGGATTTAGGTAAAAACAGATAAATCTATTATGTAATATTTATCTTTGAAAGCAAATACAGCTGATAGTAGCACAGCGATAACTATAAAGCAGCGGTTCTTAACCATACATTCACCTTCAAACTTATCTAAAATCATAAACAAATAACACGCAAAAGATTCTACCGCAAGGCTTGATACGCAATGTCTTTTCTGTAATGTTTGCCTTTAAAATCTATCTTTTCTACAAGTTTATAAGCATTATCTCTAGCTTCTTGTAAGCTTTTGCCTTTACCAATGGCAACTATGCTTCTTCCGCTATTTGCATACAAAATAGAATCTTTTAAGCTTGTATTTGCAAATACGAGATGTCCATATTCTGTATTTATATCTTTTGGATTTATATCATTAAAAGTTATTTTTGCTGGATAATCGCTTGATTTAAAATCTTGTGCGTAATCGCTACTAGTCATTACCACACATACAACACAAATATCATTAAAGAGAATCGACTCTAAACTCTCGCCCTTAGCATAGCTATACATAAGCTCTAGGGCTGAAGTCTTTAAAAGTGGCATTAAGACTTCGCATTCTGGATCACCAAAACGCACATTATATTCAAGTAAGTATGGCTCACCTTTTACCACCATAATCCCTGCAAATATTACGCCTTTATAGGGTGTGCCATTCTCTTTTAGTGCGTTAAAGGTTGGAGTTAGAATCTTATCTTTAATCTTTTCTTCTAAGTCCTTATTATAGAGTTTTTGAGGCAGGTTTGTATAAGCACCCATACCGCCTGTATTTGGTCCTTTATCATTATCAAATAATCTTTTATGGTCTTGACATGCTGGTAATACTACATAATCATTTCCATTACTTAAAGCAAATACAGATAACTCATAACCATCTAAAAACTCTTCAATAACGACTTCTTTCCCTGCATCACCAAAGAGTTTGCCTTGAAGCATAAGTAATAACTGCTTCTTTGCCTCTTCTTTAGAATCTAGTATAAGCACACCTTTGCCACCACAAAGCCCGCTTGCTTTAAGCACGATAGGTAAGGGCAGGGCGTCTATAAAGCTATATCCTGTCTCTATATTGTTTAGTGTGATTTCCTTATATCTTGCGGTAGGAATGTTTAGCTTATGAATAAAGCTTTTCATATAGGCTTTTGAGCCTTCAAGCCTTGCGTTTGCATAACTTGGACCAAAGACTAGAATATTATTAGATTCTAAAAAATCACTCACACCTTGCATGAGTGGGGCTTCTGGTCCTATGATAACAAAGTCTATATTATGTGTTTTTATATGTGTTAATAATTCATCATGGTTTTTATAGCTAAAATGTCCTGCATTGAAAAATAGCGTTGCGGCTGGATTCTCTGGAGTGAAAAAGATTTTATTTACTTTTTTATCTTGCTGCAAGGTTAGGGCTATGCTGTATTCTCTCCCGCCATTGCCGATAATTAAAACATTGATTGATTGTAGTGTATTATATGAGTTTTGCAAAATATGCCTTTGTGTTAGAATCTTATACCCAAAGATCCGCTACTCTCGTGTATTGTGTAAGCCCAACTAAAGCTACAACAAATAGGGTCTTGCGAGTTAATTAGGCGGCAGATCTTAAGGCTTATAAAGCCCTTCACTATAAAAATAGAACAGAAATACCGACACACATAGCTCTAAAGCGTAACCCAAAAATATATTTTAAATAGACTACCAATTATAAAAAAGAAACACGAAACCTCTAGGCAGCAAAATTATAGCAAGTTTTCGCTAAAATTCATTTATTAATTTTGTGTTAAGGAAACAAATGGAGTTGCTTTATCATTTTTGTATTTTACATGATTATATGCGGCTTGATAACGCATTGCAGGAGATTCTAAAGATTTCACGCTCACAAGCTAGTCAATGGATAGAATCTAATCTTGTAAAAATGAATGAAAAAGATACAAAAAAATCACAGATTCTAAAAAAAGGCGCTTGTATTGAAATCTATACAATAAAAAATACTTCAAAAGCAATAAACACAGATGAGTTAATACAAGGGCTAGATATAGAAGTGATATATGAAAATAGCGATTATCTTATCCTTAATAAGCCAAGAAATCTAGTAGTCCATCAAGCCCCAAGTGTGAAAGAAGCTACATTGACTGATTATTTAAGTGCGAAGAATTATGAGCTATCAACGATTAATGGAGAAATGAGATTTGGTATCGTGCATAGGCTTGATAAGGATACAAGCGGTGCGATTTTAGTAGCAAAGAATAATGCTAGTCATTTGCGTTTTGCTGAAATGCTACAAAATCGCACAATGGGTAGAATCTATATTTGTGTGATTAATAAAGCATTGCAACATAACACTTTTGTAGAATGCTATATGGGGAGAAATCCTAATAATCGCTTGAAAATGGCAAAGCTTGATAAAGAAAAATATCCATTCGCAAGAGATTCTAAAAGTGAGTTTAGAAAGATTATGGAGAGTAAAAATGGGGTATTTGAGCTTATTGGTGTGCGGCTTTTTAGCGGCAGGACACATCAAATACGGGTGCATTTAAGCACTTTGCAACGCTATATCTATGGTGATATGCTATATAGCCCAGAAAATCTAAAAAGCACATATAAGACAAAAATGCTACTACACGCACAGCTACTTTATTTTGATGAAAATGTTTTTAGTGCAAAAATGCCTAAAGATTTGCTAAAATTTCTAAGTGAAAACTTTATCGACCATGAAAGTAAGCTAGAAGCATTTTTATCTCAATGGCAAGATGAATTAAGAAAAATTGCAAGAAACTAGATTCTAAATACGAAATATTACAAGGAGCATAGTATATGATTTATGTATATAGACAATGCCTTATTATGTTATTTTTATTATTGCATGTGGTGGTATTTTCTGCATGTTCAAGTTCAAAAATCTTTAGTTTTATTGGTATAAAAGATGAGATAGATCCTAATTTACCTGTGGTTAAAACCTTTCGTGCATTGCCTGATGTAACCTCTGTTGGCTTTGAGTGGAAAACACCAGAAGATACAACAAATATTGATGGCTATGTGATTTATCGCGAGAATAAAAAGAAGGAATTTGAGACAATCGCTGTCATAAAAAATGCCTTTTCAACGCATTATTATGATGATAAGCTAGAACCACAAACTGAATATACCTATGCGATTGCAGCAGTAGGAAAAGATTCTAAAGTATCAAAGAAAAGCACACCACTAAAAGTAAAAACTTCTTTTATAGATCCTGTGAGCTTTGTATATGCCTCGCAAGATTACGCACAAAAGATTAAGATTTTTTGGAGTCCTAGTCCAAATCCTATTGTAAAGAACTATATTATTGAAAAGCAAGAGAAGCAAGGAAAATTCATTGCCATTGGTTCGACAACAAATCGCATGTTAGTAGAATTTTTTGATAGAAATATAGAAAATGGAGCAGAGCATACCTACAGAGTTATAGCACAAAGTCATGATGGCACAAAATCCGTGCCAAGTCAGCTAGTAGTCGGCAAAACAAGGGAATTGCCGCCTGTTGTAGCAGGCATTAAAACCACGCAAAATAGAATGCGTGAAATTTGGCTAGAATGGGATAAGAGTGCGTCCAAAGATGTGATTGGCTATAATGTGTATGTATCAAATACTCTAAATGATAATTATAGAAAAATCGCTTTTGTAACAAGGGAATCTTATACTGACAAGATAGATTCACACGGGGCTATAAGATATTATAAAGTCAGTGCGATTGATAAATATAAACTGGAATCAAACTTGCAAGAAAATGGCGTTGGCGGACAGACACTTCCACCACCACTTGCACCAAATCTAACAAAAGGTGCGATAGAAAATACAAGTGCAATAATCGCATGGGAAGGAGCAAGTGATAATCGTTCAACAAGCTATATTATATATCGTAGTGGCAGTGATGGCTCAAACAATAAATTTAATCAAGCACAACACACAAGCTTCACCGACAAGGATATAAAAGAGGGTGTAAGCTATACTTATCATGTTGTAGGTGTGGATAAATATGGTATAGAATCTACTCGAAGCAGACAAGTTACCCTGCAACTTGCACCACAACCAACAGCACCAAATATACCAGTTTTACAACCAGCACAACCTGTATCGCCAGAGCCACAAAATGCAAATACAGCTAAGCAAGATTCAGCAAAAAAGTAGAGCTAAAATATGCCGCATTTTATTAGCAAAGACATGTTTATATATGATAGCGATATAGCACACGATGATTTTATTATAAAAGAAATGCTTGTGAATAAGAGATTTAATAATCTTTTTTTAATCCCTATAATCCATGAAGAAGAGATGTTTTTTATACGATGTGTGAAAAGGGCAAATGATTTTTTATATAAGGTTGATAAAATCACTCGTCCTAGCAATCTTTTATTCATTAAAAAAGTATTGCAATTTATCGCATCTCATCTTAATGTAATTACACATAATTTAAATCAAACACAAAGTAAGCATACAAGGGGTATGCAGTTGGGTTATTTAATCGATATAGAATCTTTATCTACTCTAGAACCAGATTATATTGAAATTGGATTTGGTAGTGGGCGACATATCCTTGATTTAGCGAAGAAAAATCCACAAAAACTAATTTTGGGCTTTGAGATTCATACACCTTCAGTAAGACAGGTTATAAATGCGATAGAATTGTATCATTTAGAGAATCTATTTATCTGTGATTTTG
Organism: Helicobacter bilis; assembly: GCF_900198365.1. Taxonomy (GTDB): domain Bacteria; phylum Campylobacterota; class Campylobacteria; order Campylobacterales; family Helicobacteraceae; genus Helicobacter_A; species Helicobacter_A bilis_B. The sequence continues at coordinate 17,920 of NZ_FZMS01000036.1, forward strand.
ATGCAAGGCTTGGCATTCAAGCTTTAAGTAAAAAGAGTGTGGAGACCATATTCCTACATTTTCCAGTGCCTTGGAATAAGGCAAAGCATAGAAGAGTATTTCACAGGGAATTTTTAGAAAATAGTTTTAGAATCTTAAAAGATACAGGGCATATCAATCTGCGTAGTGATGACTATGAATATGTGTTAGATAGTATAAAAGAAGCGATGAGTGCCGATTTTACGCATTTTGAGATTCTAAAAAATAGAGATATAGATATTGTAAGTAAATATGAGGCAAGATGGAGTAATATGAAAAAGGACATTTATGAAATGCGTATTTTCCAGCATGATTTTAGACAGCAAAATCATGATAGCCTTAAGGGTGCTTTTACTTTGCCAAATTTAAAAAAGATTCTAGATTCTAAAGATTGTCATATTGAGCGAAGCGAAATATCTAACATGGAATCCAAAAGAGATTTTTCAGCTATGTCTCAAAATGACAAGATGCAGATTTTAGAATCTTTATGCAATAAGAAGTGGATACAAGATTCTATATTCATTAGTATCGGCGATATATACTCCACACAATCTAGTGCGAGTGAAAATATAAGCATTGTTAATCTTACTTTTGGTAGTTTTTATATGCCTTTTAATACTTATTTAATCCTAGATTCTAATCATAAATTACATTATCTAAAAAAGCCCTTATCTATCCGCTCTCATTTACAAGCACACAAATTTTTATGTAAAATATTGCAAGAAGCTATAGAATCTGCTTCTATCACGCTAGATTCTAAGCAAGATTCCAATAAACTAGAATCTAAACAAGATTCTATTAAAACAGCAAACTAGCATAAAGGTTATAAATGGATACGATTATAAAAGCAAAGCAACTTTGTCTAGGCTACAAACGCACAGGGCTTGTGATAAAAAATGCAAATTTTAGTATATATCCCAAAGATTTTGTATTTATTTCAGGTGCGAGTGGTAGCGGTAAAAGCACACTTTTGCGTTCCATTTATGGCAATATCAGCGTGCAAGAAGGTGAGCTTAGTGTTTTGCATTCTAATATGAAAAAGATTAGCAGTCATAAACTCATGCTTTTGCGGCGTAAAATGGGGATTGTGTTCCAAGATTATAAGCTTATACAAGATTGGAATGTAGAAAAAAATATCGCATTACCTATGATTATTAATAAATTTCCAAAAACAGAGATAAAAACCCAAGCAGAAAAATTACTCTCTCACATTAGCCTTTTACATAAAGCAAATAAATATCCGCAGGAATTAAGCGGTGGAGAGCAACAAAGAGTAGCCCTAGCAAGAGCAATAGCACATAGACCAAGACTTATTCTCTGTGATGAGCCTACAGGGAATCTTGATGATTATTCTAGCGATATGATTTGGGGACTTTTAAAATCTTCAAATGAGCAATTAAACATTACAATAGTCGTTGTAACACATAGAATCCCAAAGCATTTGAATCTAAAATATAGAAAAATAGAAATTAAAGAAGGCTTAATACATGAATACGCTTAAACAACACCTATCATTACTTGTCCCACTTATTACCATGCTTTTTAGTTTGCAATGTCTGCTTATTTTAGAGCGTATTGTAGCAAACCAAGAAAGATTTATTACACAAAAATATGCTATTGGAATCACGGCTAAAAAGCCCATTAGCTTTGATTCTGTGCGTAAAAAAATAGTTGAAGCAAAGGCATTAACAGAGATTAATCCAAAAGATTCTATTGCAAAACTTACAAAAGATATTAACGATACAAATCTTACGAATCTAACAAGGCAATTACCCTATTTTTATAGCTTAAGCTTAGAGTATTTTCCAAGCACAGAGAGATTAAGCACGATTGAAGCAGTGTTGAAAAAAAATCCTAATGTATTATCCGTTGATACTTTTTCAAAAAGGCATTTAGAAAACTATACTTTACTTAGCTTTATTAAGTTCAGCGTTATTACTTTTGCGGTGATTCTAGCAGTTGTTAGCTTTATGCTTATGTTAAAGCAAATTGAGATATGGCGGTATGTCAATAAGGATAAAATGGAGATTATGGATATTATGGGGGCAAATATTTGGATACGCAATAGAAGCTTATTTAAACTTGCCCTAATAGATTCTTTTTTAGCAAGTTTTTTTATCGTTATCCTTGTATTTTATGTGGCAAATTTGCAAATCACACTTGAAACATTACAAGCATTAAACATAGGATTAAATATATTTCGCATTCCACCAGATTTTATAAAGCTTTTTTTAGCTGCTTTCATATCATCTAGTTGCTGCGTTATATTTGTGATATTATCAAAGGCGCGTGCATGAGAGAATGCCTTGAGCGATTTATCCTTATTAGTGCATTTTTATGTTATGGTGCTATGGCGGCAGATTTAAATGAGATTAATCAAAATATACAAAAAAATGAAGCACAAAAAAGCAATATCGATAAACAAAGGGCAAATCTCAATCTAAAGTTAAGCACATTGGGACAAAACATCAACAATAATATGCAACAGATTAAAAAGCTTGACACAGAGATTCAGAATCTTTCAAAAAATATTGAAAGCAATAAAGACCAAAATAAAAGCCAAGAAGCAAGACTGCAAACCCTTGAAGATAATCTAGCAACACTAAATGTTTCTTTAAATCAATCACAAACAAAGCTTTCAAATCTCATACTTCAACACATGACTATTGCCTATGTGCTTGATGATGAAGAGAGCTTAAACCTTGAGGATATGGTAACAAGAGAAGCCTTTAAGATTCTAAAAAAGCAAACAACAAACGAGATTAAAGAGATTGAAAAGCAGCAAAGAAGCATAGTAAAGCAGATTAGTGATATTAATAGCAGCATTAAGGAAGTAACGCAAATTATTACTACACAGGAGACAAGACACCAAGATTTGCAAACAATGATAGCTAAACAAAAGATTCTAGTAGATAATATGCGTAATGAAATGCAGGTTTATAACCAGCGATTAAAAGCCATTGATATGCAAAAAAAAGAGCTTGATAAACTTTTGGGGCAGTTAAATATCTTAAAGAAAAATACACAAGAAGAAATCCGTAAAAAACAAGAGGCAGAAAGAAAAGCAAAGCTAGAAAGGGAAAGACTAGCAAAATTAGAACGGGAAAGAAAAAGAAAAATAGAAGAAGAGAAAAAGAGAGCAGCCCTAGCAAAAGCAGAAGCAGAGAAAAAGGCGAAAGCCGAAGCAGAGAAAATCGCAAAAACAGATAGCAAAAAAGCACAACAATTCTTAGGTGAGCAAAATAAGGCGATACAAAGAAAGTATGATGCGGCAGTGAGTTCAGCTGAAGCGTCAAATACTATTAATAGCTTTGAAGAGCTAAAGCGTGTTGATAGCGTATATCAGCGTCCAGAAACTGCAAGATATACAGGCAAAAGGGCGGGGGCTCCACTTGATTCTTATGTGATAGAGCAGGCTTTTGGTGATTATATTGATCCCGCTTATAAGATTAAAATCTTTAATAATGGCGTGGTGTTGAAACCAAAGAAAAATGACGCACAAGTCTATAATATCATGGATGGCAAAGTCATCTATGCAGAAGAAATGCCCGGACTAAAAAAGGTGGTGGTTGTGGAGCATGCAAACTCAATGCATACAATCTATTCTATGCTTGATAAGATTGCCCCCACTTTAAAGAAAGGCTTTGTTGTAAAAAGGGGATATGTCATTGGGCGCATTCATGATAGATTGAATCTTGAAATCGTGCAAAATGGAAAGCATATCAACCCAGTAGAAGTTATGGCAAAGAATTAAAAGTGAGTGTAAATGACAAAAAAGGAACGCATTGTAAATATTAAAAACTCATTTTTGGAGCATTATAAAGACGCACAAACCGAATTGCAATATACAAATTTATATGAGTTATTAATAGCCGTCATGTTATCAGCCCAATGTACTGATAAACGCGTAAATATGGTAACACCAGCATTATTTAAGGCATATCCAAGCACAAAGGAATTAAGCAAGGCAGACTTAGGGAGTGTCATAGAATTTATAAAATCTGTCTCTTTTTTTAATGCAAAAGCAAAGAATCTAATCGCAATGGCAAAGAAGGTAGAGGTAGAATTTAATGGCGAGATTCCCACAAATCAAAAAGATTTAATGTCGCTTAGTGGTGTCGGACAAAAGAGTGCGAATGTCGTGTTGGGGGAATTTTTAGGCATGAACTATATGGCAGTTGATACACATGTATTTCGTGTTAGTCATCGACTTGGTTTAAGCAAGAGTAAAAGTGCGATTGATACAGAAAAGGATCTAACAAAAGCTTTTAAAGAGAATCTTAATATTTTGCACCAAGCCTTTGTGCTATTTGGTAGGTATCAATGCAAGGCATTAAAGCCTATGTGTGATGATTGCTTTGTAGCAATATATTGTGTAAGTAAGGCAAATTTTAAACCGCAATGAAATTTCAGAATCTTTAAGAATAGAATCTCTATAAACTAGGGCAGGGTAGGGCGAGATTCTCAAAGTCTTATTTTATAAGAAATTTTCGCATAAATAATATAGATATTTACCACACATTAACCTACATCTAACTCAAAATATAACATCAACTAAAAATTGCAAATAACAAGCTAAACTTATAAAATATTGTATTTTTTCTGCTATAATGGCAAAGCTTTTCAGTCAAAAAACATAGACCATTATTGTTTCAAATTTTTATTATTTTCAAAAGGAATTGTATATGCTAGAATGGATGCAAAAGCACAAGAAATATTTAGTTATTACCGTATGGGTAAGTGCTTTGGCATTAGTCTTTGCAAGCATGGTAGAGTGGGGTGGTGGTGGCTTCTCCGCAGTATCAAGCGATAGTGTCGCAAAGGTTGGCGATACATATATTAGCCGTCAAGAATACCAGAGAAAATATAATGAAATTTATGATAATGTTGCTGAATACATGCGTCAAGTGGGGCTACCAGATGATGGTAAGCCTATGCCAGAAATAGAACAAGAAGCCTTTAGAATCTTAGTGCAAGAAAAATTGTTAGAAATGCTTGCAAAAGACATTGGTGTAAGCATAACTTCAAATGAGATTCTAGAGGCTTTGCTTAATACGCCTGAATTTCAAGATGCTACGCATACTTTTAATAAAGAACAATACGAAAAGCTATTGCAAGCAAATCGCTGGAATACCGCTGATTATGAAGCGTTTGTAGCAAAGGCTTTGTTGCAAGAAAAAATGCAAAATTTTCCATTAGCACCAGTTTCTACACTTGAGACAAACGCTTTTATGAGTGCAGGGAAGATTAAAGACTTTGTGGAGTTAAGATTGCTACATAAAGATTCTGTGCTAAAAAATGCTGTGTTGCAAACAACAGATTCTGAAATTCGCTCATATTGGGAAAGAAATAAAGAAAAGTATTATAAACCAGCAAGCTATAAGATAGCATATATGGCACTTGATATGGGTGAAATTAACACAAATAGGGCAATGCTTGAGAAGTTCTATAAAGACAATGAGAGAAAATATAAGAATCTAACATTTGAGCAAGCCTTAGAGGAAGTAGAAGCGGACTATCGCAAAGCGATTTTAGGTTTTGCTAGTTCTTATATGGCGACTATAAGCAAAAATATTGCTGAAAATAATAAAGATTTACAGATTAAAACAAGCAATGTTATCACCACAATGGAATCTCAAAGTATCGCTTTATTACAAAAACACTTTGATGGCGATTTAGATATTAAAGATATAGCATTACAAGATATTCCATTGTATAGTTTGCAGCTTAATGATGATGGAAGTGGTCATTCTGCTTTGATCACTGCGGTAAGCGGTGGTGAGGGCTTACTTGCACCTTTAGAGTATAGCGAGGATCATTGGATTATCCCTTATATTACCGAAAAGATTCCAAAACAAGCACTTAGTTTTGAGTTAGCAAAGGAGTTAGCTAGTAGGGATTTAATGCTAGAAAAACAAAATGATGAGTTTAAGAAAATGGCATATACCAAGCTTTCACAAATAAGTGGAGAGAGTCTAGGAAATGTCGTGCCACTACATTTATCATTATGGCAGGAACAAAATATGCAATCTCATAAGCAATTACTATCACTTGGTCTGAATGACATGGACATACGACAAGCACTAGATTATATCATGCGATATAATAAAAAAGAGGGCGTTGTGTTTCTTGGTGGCGACAAGGCACTTTTATTTAGAGTTGTTAAACAAGAAATGCCTAATTATGCAGATCTAGTAAATATTACGAATGCAGAAGATGAAGCCCTGCAAGAAGCAAAGGTGAGAGATCTTAGAAATGCTATGTTTGAATATGCTATGAAACATTATAAGGTTATTGACTATAGGAGGCAGAATTGAATAAGATTATTCTAGGTGTTGATGTTGGTTCAACAAAAATCTGCTCTATTATTGCTGATGTTAGGGGTTCTGATGTGCAAATCATTGGGACTGGGACATGTAAGACACAAGGTGTTAAGAAAGGTGCAATTGTAAATATAGAGCAGGCTGGCAGTGCCATTAGAAAGAGTATCCACGAAGCAAAGCTAATGGCTGGAGTGGATGTCTCAAAAGCCATAGTATCCTTGTCTGGTGCGCATACAAAAAGCATAAATGTAAGCGGCAGTGCTAATGTGATGGATAGAGAAGTTAATATCGACACTATCAATGCCGCATTGAGTTTTGCTGTGCATAATGCTGGGATTCCAAAGGATTATTCAATCGTGCATGTACTTCCCCATCATTTTAGATTGAATGATAAAGAGCATGTAGAAGATCCTATAGGTATGACGGGTAGTCGCTTAGAGGTTGATACTCATATTGTTACTGTGCAGACTGCAAGTTTAGAGAATCTCAAAAAGGCTATTCGACTGGCTGGAGTTGAGATTGAAAACATTGTTCTTGCATCTTATGCGGCTTCAATTGCGGTATTACACGAAGATGAGAAAGATTTGGGTGTAGCATGTATTGACATGGGAGCACAAACTTGTGAGCTTATGGTCTATGATGGTAACTCTATGTGCTATAACGATTTTCTTGGCGTAGGTTCTAATCATATCTCAAGTGATATGGCGAGATTTCTTAATACGCCTTTAAAAGTTGCTGAAGAAATTAAGATTAAATTTGGGAATCTTTTGCCTAGTGCAGAAGAGCAGGGCAGGGTTCTTGAAATCCCGCGTATAGGCAATAATGAAGAAACCATTGATGTTCCTTTGCGTGATATATATTGTGTCATGGGTGATAGGGTAAAGGAAACCTTGCGGATATTATCAGATTCTATTGGCACGAGTGGATTAAAAAAACAGATAACAGGCGTGGTGCTTACGGGTGGAATGGCAAATTTAAAGGGTATGCGAGAGTTTGCTTCTGCTGCGTTTAGCCCGCTTTCTGTGCGTTTGGCGCGTCCTACTGAGATAGATGGCTTATTTGATAACTTAAAAGATTCTAGTAGTTCTGTTGTAGTGGGGCTTATTCTTTATGGTGCAGGAAACTTCACCAATTATGAAAAAGATTCACAAAATAACATTAGGAGTAGGCATAATGCGTTAAATATGGTAGAATCTGATTACGAAACACAAACACAGACAATGCAAACAGACTCTAATTTTCAGATAGATTTGCGGGATTTAGATCAGCCCAATGCTGATGGACTTGAAAATCAAGCTGGGAATACAAGCAGTTCGCAGGACGAAAAGCCCTCATTCTTACAACGAATCAAGGCTTGGAGTAAAGATTTATTTTAAACAATTAAAGGTGAAAATATGAATAACAATGAAGTAGATTTACGAGAAATACCAAACGAAGAAATAGGACATGCTCCAGTTATAACGGTTGTCGGTGTAGGTGGTGGTGGCAATAATACTATTCGCCATTTAAAGAATAAAGGCACTTTTTCAAGCATTCGTTTAATGATAGCAAACACTGATTTGCAGCATATGCACAACAGCCCTGTGTCAAATCATATTGTTTTAGGTAGAAAGCTTACAAAAGGCTTAGGTGCAGGTATGAAACCAGAAAAGGGCAAACAAGCCGCAGAAGAGAGTTATGATGATATTAAACAAGCCCTGCAAGGCTCCGATCTTATCATTATTGCCGCTGGACTAGGTGGTGGGACTGGGACTGGTGCTGCCCCTGTTTTTGCAAAAGCTGCACAAGAGACTGGTGCATTAACTATTGGTGTTGTTACAAAACCTTTTGCCTATGAGGGCAGTCGCCGTGCGAAGTTGGCAGAAGAGGGCTTAAAAGAGTTGCATGAAGTGTGTGATTCTATCGTTGTTATTCCTAATACAAAATTGCTGAGTGTAATCGGTAAAAATACAGGTTATAAAGAAAGCATGAGTTATGTTGATGATGTTGTAGCGCGTGCGGTGAATGGAATCTCAAGTGTGATTTTAAATAACTCTGATGAGGGAATCAATGTGGATTTTGAAGACTTACGCACGGTTATGAGTCACAGAGGTTTAGCATTAATGGGTATAGGTGAAGGGCAGGGTGAGAATGCTGCCGATGATGCAATCACCAATGCAATACATTCACCGCTTTTTGACAATATGTCTATTAATGGTTCTATGGGTGTGATTGTGAATTATGAGTTTAACTCTAATTTCCCATTTGTTGCGATTTCAGAATCTATGGCAATTATTCAAGAAGCCGCAAGAGACGATGCGGATATTATTTTCGGGACTATGCCACGAGATGATTTTGAGATGGATAAAGTGCGTGTTTCTATTATCGCAACAGGCTTTGAAACAAATAAACAGCAAGAGATTCCAGCAAAGCCACAAGTTGCAACGCAGGTAGCTCAACCACAACAAGAAGTAGCAGGGCAGCAGGCACAAAAAGAGCCAAATCTATTCACTTCCACACCAGATATTTTTGTGCATAGAGCGACAAAAATTAGCAGTGGCGATTATGATGACGATGATTTGGACACGCCAACATATATTAGAAACCAAAAAGATTAAAGTATTAAAATTATAAATATGCAAACTTTTATTGTATTGCATTTAGGGGTATGGATTTGATACACCATCATGAAGCCGGTGAAGTTTTACTAGAAACTCGCAATTTATACAAATCATTTAACAACAAAGCACAAGGCAAAATCCAGATTCTAAAAGGCATTAACTTTTCTCTTAGAGAAAGCGAAGTTGTTTCAATTATCGGTCCTAGTGGTTGCGGTAAAAGCACTTTTTTACGATGTTTGAATGGGCTTGAAAGTATTGATTCTGGGGAAATTATCTTCGATGGAAAAGCAATTCAAGCAAACTCAAATTGGCGTGTGTTGCGGCAACAAATTGGTATGGTTTTTCAAAGTTATGAGCTTTTTCCACATTTAAATGTGCTTGATAATGTATTATTGGCACCTTGTAAGATACTTAAAAAAACCAAAGAAAGTGCCACAGAAGACGCACTAAAATGGCTAAAGCGAGTTGGATTAGAAGAAAAAATACATCATTATCCACGAGATCTAAGCGGTGGACAGAAACAAAGAGTAGCAATCGTTCGTAGTCTTTGTATGAATCCAAAAGTTATGCTTTTTGATGAAGTAACTGCGAGCCTAGACCCAGAAATGATAAAAGAAGTGCTTGAAGTTATAAAGTCGTTGGCAATTGATGGCATGAGTATGGTTATTGTAACTCATCAAATGCGATTTGCTGAAGCAATCAGTCATAGAGTTATGTTTTTTGATGGTGGTGTTGTAGCTGAAGAGGGTCAGGCACAAGAATTCTTTAAAGCACCAAAAACAAAAAGAGCCAAACAATTTTTAACAATTTTTGATTTTGAGTGAAATGCTATAAATAACAAATTACACAGAATTTGTAACTCCATATTGAATAACAGGTTTAAAGTTATATGTTTTTTGCTTTCTAAAGATGGAAGGGGAGAGATAGAGCCTTGAATAAATAAAAATTTGAAAATTTAAGTTTTCATATATTTTTATTTATCATTCTCGCAACTCGTAGATAAGCGTAGCAAAACATGTATGGGGTTATCCGCTAGAAACCCATATTTTTATGCAAGCTTTAGTTTATTCGTGTTTTTTTTGCTGGACTTATATCTATATATCAAACAATAAAACTTCTTACCAATCATCAATAATAAAAGCATAATAAATTCTTTGCTATTATTGATTTAACATGCTTTTGAATTTATCTACATAGAATCAATAGAATCCGCCTTAACCTAAACCTATATTGCAAAAAACATAACACAATGGGTTAAAAATATCCATAAGATAAATTGATAAGAAATAAAGAGAGATTTAAGCAAGAATTAAACTTCAATCTTGCAACGCTATGTAATAAAACGATAGCAAATATACACACAACAACTTTTCTGTAATGTCGTTGCAAAAATATCAAAGCAAACATATAAGAGATTTGTGTAGTAGCTTATATATTCATGCCTCCATAAATTTGTGCCTTATCCTCTTCTCTATCATCAGCCTCTAATTTATCTTCGATGATTGTTCTAATCTCATCATATTTCCTTGCTTTCGCATAGTTTGCAAGCCAACTATCTACCCATTCAGGCGTTGTGCCACGAGAATTCCAGCCTACAACCCCAGTATATCCCGCATTTACCATTGCCGCAAATTCTTTTTTCTTCAGTTTCAGCACTTTTAGCTGATGTTCAAAATTTTCAATAGTCATTTCAACCTCACTTAATTAAGATTACTTTCACAAGAACTCATCATTTTGTAACACTCTGATTCTGCATTCGTGTAAAAGATTAACATGAAATTTTATTTACTTTTTATTAATTAATTACTAATAATCATAAATATTTAGTAAAAATATATAGAAATTTTGATTATATTGACTATAAAATTACCATATAAATAACTTTAAATGCTTTTAGTATCATTAAATACATCTAGTAATAGAGTAAGGCTTGTTGTAAGAATAGATTGCACCGACCTACCCTATTCTATAAATGAAATAGCTTTGAAACTCCAAAACTCTTAAATTATAGAATCCTTTGTATTCCATCATGCAATCTTAATGCAAATTAAAAATATAAAACTAAGACTATTTTTCATTATCCCTTGAATCGTTTTTTTTTTTTTGTAGAATAGCTGACATCAAAATATAAGGGACTAGCATGGGTATTATCAGTAAAGAGATAGATGGCAATAAGGAAGTAAGAAAGATATTGGGTATCCCTCTACTCACGACACATAAAAAACAGATTCAAAACAGCATAAGAAAGCGATATAAATTATTTGGTATCCCAGTATATCAGCGTAAGAAGAAAAAATACAGCAATGAGAGCATTTTACTCAACATGCAGGAAAAGGTAAATCGAGTTGAATATCTCATAGATTCTCTATGGCTATCAAACCTGCAAAATGAAACATTCTGTGGGCAGCTTGGACAAGACGCCCTAGCCTATTCTATTCTGCATAAAAAGAAACGAGGCTTTTTTGTCGATATAGGCGCACATGATGGAGTGAATATTAATAATAGCTATTTATTTGAGCGACTTGGGTGGAATGGATTTTGCGTTGAAGCCAATCCAAAAACCTTTGAAGAATTAAAGAAAAATAGAAAATGTGATACCTATAATCTTGCGATTTTTTCTAAAAATATCGGCACAACAGCCCTTGTAGCTTCAGATTCTGAATGTTCTGTGCTTGATACATTAGAGCTAAACTTGACACAGCACCATAAAGGTCGCCTTGATGAGTTAGGGCAAACTAAGACTTTTTCAGTGCAAACAGCAACTTTTAATGAAGTTATGCAAAATTACCCCAATATTTTTCATATAGATTTTATGACTTTAGATGTTGAGGGTGGTGAAATGGAAGTGCTAAAAGGCATAGATTTTGACAAATATAGCTTCAGCGTGATGACAATAGAGCATAATTACACAGAATCTAAAGAGCAAATAATAGGCTTTTTACACACAAAAGGCTATCGCGTATTGCTACAAAATGCGTGGGATATTATGTTTGTAAAATCTTTATATGTTGAATATAAATATTAATTTAGTTTCTAAATATAATTACATTGTATGGCTATCTGCCAAACAAACCAAAAATATATCAAAACTTTACGCTGTGCCAGATTATAAGAAACAATAAAATAATATTCACACAATAAATATGCTACAATAAGCTTTTTCTACAACCAAAAGGATACGCAAATGGACAAAGAAAAGTCAATGAGAGAGTGGCAAGACAAGGCAAAAATATTAATAGAATCTTTGCCCTATATCCAGCTATTCCGTGGCAAAACAATGGTGATAAAGTATGGCGGAAGTGCCATGCTAAATGAAGAATTGCAAAAAAGTTTGATACGCGATGTAGCCCTACTTCATTCAATCGGATTCCAACCTATTATCGTGCATGGCGGGGGCAAGGATATTGACAAATGGCTAGAAGTCGTAAAGATTGAAAGAAAATTTAAGGATGGCTTAAGGGTTACTGATAAAGATACGATGAAAATCGTTGAAATGGTGTTAAATAAAATCAGTAAAGACATCGTGGGTATGCTATGTGAGTTTGGTGTGCAAGCATGCGGCATAAGCGGCAAAGATGGCAGAATGCTGCAAGTGCGACCAAAGGATAGTGAAAATCTTGGCTATGTTGGCGAAGTAGTGCATGTGGATACGACACTTGTAAGTGCGATTTTGCAAGATGGCTTTGTGCCTGTGATTTGCCCTGTTGGTATAGGGAGTGATCATAATAGCTACAATGTTAATGCCGATGATGCAGCATGTGCGATTGCTGAAGCCCTACATGCTGAAAAGCTTGTATTTTTGAGCGATATTGAGGGCGTGTATGAGGATTATGATAATAAGGATTCTTTTATTTCAGAGCTTAGTTTGCGTGAGGCACAAAATCTTATCGACACAGGCAAAGTAAGCGGTGGTATGATACCAAAACTACAAAGTTGCATACATGCTATTCACAATGGTGTTTCTCGTGTGCATATACTCGATGGAAGAGTGCAACATTGCCTACTTCTAGAGTTTTTTACAAATAAAGGCATAGGCACAGCGATATTAAAGAAATAGATTCTATCTTGTATTCTTAAAATCTTGCTTGGATTTATCGCATATTGTTTAGATAGTTAAATCCCCCCTACCCCTTTTAGTATATTGAGATTTAAAATGTTTAGAGATTGGATTTCTAGCTTTAATGGGGTACAGATCAATTAGACTCTAAGTTCTTTGCGTTTGTTGCAAATCTTTATTTTGTGTGTTGAGTAAAAAAACATATTTACGGAATCTAAACTTTGTTTAGACACACATATACATAGAAGTTTCGTGTTCTTCAACGCAACAAGCTGTTTTAGAATTCAGATTTCATGCAAAACAAAATCTAAGTTGAGATTGCAATAAATTATAGATATATTGAACAATAGTGTAACAGCAAGTTGTATCTACACTTATAATGTCTTGCATTATTAATATAAATGTGTCATAAATCCAATTCACTCTCTACGCATTTTAAACAATAACTTTTATAGATTCATAATAAAATAGGAAATAAGGTAAATTTGCCTATTGTGTTTAAAAAAACCGCTTTAAGATTCTAAGTTGCTAAATTTTACAAAGATACTCTAACTTATGGCTTATGTTTGAATCTCTAAAGGTTGTGATACATAGCATAATGCTATAAAAATTACTCTCAAAATGCCAATAAGCTATTTTTCAGAATCTCTAGGTTTTGTTTACTTTTTTGGTGGTGGATTCCATAATCTTAGCTTCATTGTTGTGCTATTAAATGCTCTCTCCATTCTGCCCTCTGCTTGATAGTCAATGCTAAATCCAGCTTTAATATCGACTTGTCCATCTTTATCGACTTTTAAGGCGTAGATTCCATGTGTGCCAATGGGTATAGTATTGATATTTGTGATAGTTGTGCCAGCAGGGATTGTGAGTGGCTTTTGACTACTTGCGATTAAGTTACCATTAAGATATAAGCCTGTATTAAAGATAACTAAAGGCTCATTTGTAAGATTTCTAATATTAAAAGTAACCGCACTATTTGTGATTTTAAACGCACTCGCACTTACTGCAAGATTGTAGTCTTCAATGATTATTGGAGGGATTGTAATCTCTCTCATTGCAATTTGGGCTGGAGTTATACCTTGAAAATTTGGGGCATTCATATCGCCTTGTGCGTTTGTAAGGATATTAAGCGTTTGTCTATCGCTATTTAATGCCGCATAATGCAAGGGCGTGTTACCATCACTTTCATCCTGTATATTTACTTTTGCCCCAGCGGTTACTAAAAGTTGTGTGATATAGGCATTTTTATTGCGTGCTGCTTCGTGTAATGCAGTTTTGCCATGATTTATTGCATTTACATCAGCCCCACCCATGATAAGTAAATATGCGATTTCTAAATGATTATTTTTTACTGCGGTATATAGCGGCGTGTTTCCCTGCCATCTAGCATTTACATCAGCTTTTAGGTCAAAGCCACTTTCCACATCGCTTAAAACATGGCTAAACAGCAAATAATCATATTGATTTGCCTTTAAGATTCCAAAAATAAAACATAAACAAACATAGATTTTTTTCATTTTATTCCCTTTTAGTTATATAAATGCTTCTTTGCAAGAGATGAAATTTTATCATAAATAGAATCAAAATCAACACCATACACACGACTATTTGCAATGCTAGTAATAAAGTTTGTATCGCCTATAAAACGCGGGACAAAATGCAGGTGTAAATGCTCTGGGATACCTGCTCCTGCTGCTTTTTTGATATTTATCCCCATGTTTATACCGCTTGCCCCATACTCTTCTAGCATGGCGATAGCCTTTTGTGATAAGGTATTTAAATGTTGCCATTCTTCTTGTGATAGAAGTGTTGGTGTGTCAATATGTTTATGTGGGATAAGCATAAAATGACCGGGCATATATGGGTATAAGTTCATAACGCCAAAGCATATAGAATCTCTATAAAAGACACGATTATTTGTGTCATTATGTGGATTATTTGCTATATCACAAAATACACATTCTTCACTGCAATCTGATGAAAAGTAGCCACTTCGCCATGGTGAATAGATATGTGATAGCACAATAACCCCTTAACTTTATAATTTATATGTGTTTTAGCAAATGTTATTCCATATTTAAGTTTTAATGGAATGATAATTGCTTAAGTCGTTGCTAATACTCTAAACAGAGATAAACACAAGCTGATTAGCCTTGTGAAAATTAAGAGAAGGTTGCGATAATGAGAGTAACATTTGGGACAAAATACAATCAAATGCTAAATAATAATGGCAATATTACCTCAAACCTTAATGATATGAATACAAAGATTGCAAGTGGCAAAAAGATTCAGTATGGTTGGCAAGATGCAAGTGTGTCAAATCAGAATCTAAAACTAGAATATGATGAAACGACTTTGCAGCAAGGCATAGATGTAGCACGCACTGCTGAAACTCAAACTCTAAATACAGATAAGGCTTTGCAAGAGATTTCACTTGCGATGGTGCAGTTTAAAACAAAGCTTTTACATGCGGCAAATGACTTACACACACCAACTTCAAGGGAAGCATTAGCAAGGGATTTAGAGGCTACAAAAGCACATATTATCAGCATTGCAAATACTTCTGTGGGTGGGAAGTTTATCTTTGCGGGAAGTAAAGTTGATGTGCAGCCTTTTGATTCTGTGGGGAATTATTATGGCAATGATGAAGAGTTAAGCGCACTTGTGAGTTCTAAGAATCTAGTCCCATTTAATATTACAGGTGAAGAGCTTTTCTATGGTTTTGATAATGATAAACACAGACTTATTACAACAAATGGGCGAATGCTTAATCAAACGCGACTTCACCCAGCAATTATGGATAATTCTGAAAAGCATAGTGAGCCAACTGAAGTGTATATTAAAGAAGATGATACGCTTAGAGACTTAATAGGCGATAATGATAATAATCCACGAAATAATGGAAAAGAGTATTTCTATGTGCAAGGGGTGAATAGTCGCGGTCAAAGCTTTAAAGAAAAGTTTGCCCTAGATGTGGGCTTTACAAATCCAAAGAATGCTACAACGGTGAGAGACCTGCTTGATAGAATCGGCAAGGCATTTGGCAATACACATGCAACAAAAGTCGTTGATGTGCGACTAAATAATTGGGGGCAAATTGAGATTAAAGATTTGAAGCCCGGTAGCTCTAGTATTGACTTTCACATGATTTCTAGTGAAGCTGATGTAGAGAATCTAACTGACCTTGAGAAGCTTGGGGCAAGAGTGCAGGTATATAGCAGTCAGAATCTTACTTCAGAGTTTAGTGCGAGTAATCTTAAGGGTGTGAATGATTTATATGATAATCGCCTTACACACATCCCAACGACACTTATCCGCAAAGATAATGTAATGACAGAGATAGATACAAAGCTAGAAGATATTCTATCCGTGCCAACACGATATATTAAAATCACAGGCACATCGCCAAATGAGAAAGATGGCACGATTAGCAATAGGGAGTTGGGTGAGCCTTTATTATTTGATATAAGAGGACAGGAAGTAAGAGATTTATTTGATGCGATTAAAGAGTATTTTGGTGGCAATGTTGATGTAGAGCTAGATCATGGACAGATTAATATCTATGATAGAAATGTGCGAAATAAAAGCACAGATACACTGAAGCCACCATTTGATGGAGAAAGGGGCTTTTCTATACGCCTTGAAACGCTTGATGAAAATGAAGAAGAGGTAAATGGCTTTACCTCAAGTCTTGGTGTGAGTTATACAAAGACTGGATTCCAACAATTAGGATCAAAGATTCGGGGTAATATCTCACAATCTCTATCAGGGACTTCCGTGTTTGCAAATGATCACACAAAGCTTATTGAAGTAACAGATGGATCGCTTAATGGCAAAACCTATGGTTTTAAACTGCACGATCATAATGGGATAGAGCTTGAAGCAAGTATCACTTTTACAAAACAAGGAAGCTTTTTAGAGTTACCCGCACAACATAGTGATAAAACCATAAAGATTCCATTGTTTGATCCTTATGATGAGCCACCAGCAGTAACGATTAGTGATGGAGATTCTGTAACTTATAGGCAGCTTATGGACGCTATGTCTATTGCCCTAAATTATAGCAATGAAGATGATAAATCTCTTAGTGCGGCACAAGTAAAAGGCGGAAAGCCTACTCAAGCACAAAAAGATGCGTATGAAGAACTACTTGATAGAGCAAAGACAAATATCACTATTGATTTTGATAGTGAAGGAAAGATTGAAATTCAAGATAATTTACGCGCAATTACGCGTATGACAATGATGTTTTATGACAAAGCACAAGATGACTTTAGTCCAGAAGCTATCCGCTATTCAAACGCAAATGTAAGACTTAATGCAAATGGCTCTCTTGTAGTAGATGACCCAAAGATTCACTTCTTTAGAGGGCTAGATGATGCGATTCAGTCTGTAAGAGATGGAATCTATCGTGCAGGGGCTTTGCATGGGCAAAGATATGATGATACGATGAAAAGTCTTGGAATCCAAAATTGCATTGAATTAATCGATCATTTAAGCGATCATATAGAAAAAGTCATATCAAAAAATGGAGCGCACACTCGCACATTCCAAAACTCTGTGGCAAGAAACGAGATTATTAAAACGCAAGTAAGCGGCATTAAAGGCGATACAATAGGGGCAGACTTAGCAGAAACTTATAATAAATTTACAAATCTAAGTAATAACTATCAAGCCGTGCTATCATCAACAAATCGCATCAATAACCTTTCACTTGTGAATTATCTTAATTAATAGTGATAGCCTAGTATAGATTCCAAATACTCATCACAAGGGATTTTATGTATAAAGCCATATTATTAAGCATAGGAAGTCCAACGACACTTGGAATCTATTATGAAGAAACAAGTCAAAAAGTAACAAGCATTAAAGAACCAAAGCTTATTTTCATTTTGCGTATAGATGGGAAGACAAGCGATGTTTTACCCTTGCTTTTTGTATCGCATAATTTAGACAAAAAGACTACTTATAAAAGTTTAGAATCTTTACTCACACCTGAAGTGCTATCTAAATGCAGTTTAGCTGAATGCCTGATTGATTCTAGTTTTTTACAAGAAAATAAAGGGATAAAACATGTTTTAAAAACACTTGATATAAAAGATTCCATAGATTCTATATATAGTAATCAAACTAATTCAGCCAATCGCCCAAATTGTATAGACAAGGGTGCAAATTTAGAGAATCTAGACACTAAACACAATATATACTTTAATGAAAAAATAGATTCTAAAACACAAATAGATTTTATACAACTTAATTGTAGTCTTTCTAAAGCCTTACATCTACTTTCATATTTTATGCCTTTAAATGCGATCTATTATTCCCGTGGGGTTGGGAGTTTGAGTGCCATAAAGCTTACGCATGTATTTTTACATACCCTTTCTTTAAGTAGCGAGATTAAGCTATATGCTACAAATAGCTTTTATTTTAGCCAAGCAAATGAGATAAAAGCATTTGCAAATATGTCTTTTTATCTTAAACCAGATTCTAAACATATAGTTATCACAGATTCTAATGCTAAAGAGTATATTCATATTGCCCCAAGTAGCATAAATGATAATTTAGATTTATCAACACTATTTCTACCATACAGACTTATACATAATGATTTTTTAGAATCTTGCACGCCACTTTATGTAACCCCAGCAGTTTAAAGCAATACTCACAAAAACATGCTAAAATCACACAATACTTTACACATATAAGGCAAATTCATGCAAAGCGTAAATACACAACAAATAGCACAGACAACAAAGCCAGATTCTCTAATACTTAATAATAAGACAATACTAATCACAGGGGCAGCAGGATTTATAGGCAGTAATCTTGTAGAATATTTTGCTACACATCACAAAGACTGCAAGATTCTAGCCCTTGATTATTTTCGAGATTCTAAGACTTTCCCTAATGGCAATCCCACAACACTAGGGCATTTTAAGAATCTCTCTCTTTACCCAAATGTTGAGGCCTTATCACTTGATATTGCAAATGAAAAAGAGTTAAAATCATTGCAAAGAGACTATGGTAAGATAGATTATATCCTGCATGAAGCCGCAGTTTCAGATACCACTTGCATGGATATGCGGCATGTTATGCAGGTAAATTTTAATGCGTTTAAAGCCTTAATCAAACTTGCTATGAAGCACGAAGCACATATTATATACGCGAGTTCAGCCGCAGTTTATGGTAATACAAAGATTCCAAATAGTGTTGGTAGAAATGAAATTCCAGAAAATATCTATGGCTTTTCAAAACTTTGCATGGATAAGGAAAATGTGAGATTACAAAAGAGTTTGCAAGAAAAGGGCATAGGGCTTATAGGCTTGCGTTATTTTAATGTATATGGCAGATATGAGTTTTATAAATACAAAACTTCATCTATGATATTGCAACTATCACTACAAGCATTAAATGATAGAGTAGTCAGGCTATTTGAGTTTGGAGAGCAACAAAGAGATTTTGTCTGTATCCATGATGTCGTGCAGGCAAATGTAAGGGCTATGGAGCTACTTATGCTAACCTATGGCTTAAGAGATAAAAATAAACAAGCACAAGAATGGCATAGAATCCATAAAGCTTTCAACGATATAAATATGCAACACACACCGCAAACAGAAGATATTGTATTGCAAAAATTATTTGGGCATGATTTTTTGGCAAAATCACAAAACATTATGCGGTCATGGCTAGAGCATGGGGCAATATATAATGTCGGCAGTGGAATCTCGCGTAGTTATAATGATATTGTTGAGATTCTAAAAGAGAATCTAAAAGTAAGCTTTGAAGTGCAGTATATCAAAAATCCATATCCATTTTTTCAAAATCACACTTTAGCAGATAGCACAAACTTTTTACCAAACTACACACCAAACTACACATTAGAATCTGGGATAAAAGACTATATTCCATATATAGAATCTATCTATAATGATATAAAAGAAGGGAAGAAAACATGGCAGTAGAAAAAATCAAAATCCTTGTTGTCGGGGATTTAATGCTTGATAAATATATATGGGGAAGTGCGAATAGACTCTCCCCTGAAGCCCCTGTGCCTGTTGTGCGAATAGAAGAAGAGAATTTTAGTCTAGGTGGGGCATGCAATGTAGCAAACAACTTAATCGCAATGGGGGCTTTTGTATCTATATATGGCGTTGTAGGCAATGATGCAGAGGGTAGTTTATTACATGATTTTCTTGTGAATAAAGGCATAGATTCTCACTGCTATAAATCAAATCGCCCAACGACTACAAAAATGCGTATTATGGCATCAAAACACCAAATGCTAAGACTTGATAAAGAAAGTAATACCCCTTTAGAATCTAATATATATGAGGCCATGTTTGAAGATATACAAGGTAATATTACAGCATATCATTGCATGATTCTAAGTGATTATTTAAAAGGCGTGCTAAGTCCAGCTTTTACGCAAAAGTTAATCAAACTTGCAAATAGCTTTGATATTCCAGTATTGTGCGATCCAAAAGGTAGCGACTATGCAAAATATAAGCACGCCACACTACTTACACCAAACAAAAAAGAGGCAATGGAAGCCACACATATAAATATCCATAACGATAAAACCCTACTTGAAGCTTTGCAAAAAATGCGTAAGATTTGCAGTATAACATATCCTTTAATCACGCTTAGTGAAGAAGGCATAGCCTATCTTGATAGTGATCTAGCTTTGCATAAAAAGCCTACAATCGCAAAAGAAGTCTATGATGTAAGTGGTGCAGGTGATACAGTCATTGCTGCCCTTGCCCTGCAACTTGCAAAAGGTGATAGTATAGAAGAGGCTACAAAGTTTGCAAATGCTGCTGCTGCTGTTGTCATCGGTAAAATCGGCTCTGCTACCGCTACACTTAAAGAGATACAAGACTATCTCGCCCCAAAAAGAATATTAAAAGACGCTAAAGCAAAGATTGCCACAAACTTTTTAGAGATACAAGAAAATGTAAATGGCAAAAAAATAGTCTTTACAAATGGCTGCTTTGATATACTGCATTACGGACATGTGAGCTATTTAGAAAAAGCTAGAAAGCTTGGCGATGTGCTTATCGTAGGCTTAAATAGCGATGATTCTGTAAAAAGATTAAAAGGGGAAGATAGACCTATTAACTCACAAATTGACAGAGCATTTATTCTAGCAAGTCTTGCATGTGTGAGCTATGTCATTATCTTTGATGAAGACACCCCTAAGAATCTCATCTCACAAATTAAACCAGATGTATTAGTTAAAGGTGCAGACTATAAAGATAAGGTTGTGGTTGGAGCTGAATATGCAAAATCTGTGCAACTCATTGATTTCATCGATAACAAAAGCACGACAAATATTATAGATAAGATTCAAAAGCAGGTGCAAGAGTAAAAAGTATATCTCACGCAACAAGTATTATAAAATATGAAAATATTGCAAAAAAGATCACAATAAATCGCTTTGTTAAATTTATTTGTGTAATAAAGAAACATATTTTGTAGATTTATAAACTTTGTAAATAAAACTTTATGAAATTTAAAAATAATTTAAACTCATCTTATAGAATACGCCCTTAGTTTATCGCGTAAACTACAAAGATACTGCTTCATCTACTCACAATATATTATGTTTATTCAGTCTTAAAAAAACATTCATTGTGAAAAAGTAAGTTGATAGCATACAAAAAAAATATTTCATTGTGAAGGGAGATAATTGTGAATTTAGCTGTTAAAACTCGGGTGGCTCTCATTGCTAGTTTTATTATTGCTGTGGCGATTATAGGACTTAGTATCGGCAATATGATAATGAATAAAAAGGTATCAATGGGGAATGCCCTGCATGCACAAGCAGAACAACTGTATGCAGTAGATTCAATATTACAAGATGTAAATATTCGATCTGCTATGGCACTTAAAGGACTTGCCTCTATGATAGAATCTATGCCTTATGAAAAGCTAGATTCTAAGGAAGAGATTATTGCTAATGTTGGACCATTATTAAGGGGACACAGAATCACTGCAGGACTACTTGGAAGCTATATTGGTTTGCCAACGGGTGAAATTATAGAAGATAATATTACAAATACAACAAAACCCTTTAGCGTAAGGGGTGGTCAAGGACAAAGCTATAATGCCGCACAACGCGGTTGGTATATCGGTGCGGTAAAAAATAATGGATTATTTCAAACAGAAGCGTATCAAGATGATGTTACAGGAGAACCAAGCGTTACCTATGCTATGCCGATACATAAAAATGGACAGCTAATAGGTGTCGTTGGTGTTGATATTTTACTGACTTCATTACAAAAAGTCTTTGATGATCTTAGTGCCACAGGTAGTAACATATTTGCATTAGATAATGCAAATATCCCCTATGTTGCTACAAATAAGGACATTATTTTAAAAGAACTGCCTATTTTTAAACAGATTGCCACAATATCAAGTCAAACAAAAGATTTTGAAGATTTTGTAGTCAATGACAATGGCATTGATAAAATAACACAATGTAAAACAAGCAAAAGCAATGAGTTTGCCACATATACGCTATGCTCTTTTGAGCCTATCGAAAATATAGAGGGTCCTATCACTCGTATAGGCTATATTCAAATAGGCGTTGGGCTTGTATCAGCATTAGTTATTAGCCTTATGCTCTATGCTGCCGTTGGATACTATCTTAAACCACTTACGCAAATTTCTCGTGGTTTAGTTGATTTCTTTGCATTTCTTAATCATGAAAAAAGTCATGCCACAAAGATTGGAATCACAGCAAATAATGAGTTTGGTTTGATGGCTCAAGCCATAGATTCTAATATTGAAAAGACTCAACATTCACTGAAGCAAGATTCTATGCTTGTTGATGAAGTTATGGAAATTGTCAATGAGGCAAAAGAAGGGAGATTTGGCAAAAATGTAACACATGAAAGCCATAATCCACAAATAAATAAGCTAAAAGATTCTCTAAATGAAATGTCTCATACGCTTTTCTTGCTTGTAGGTGATAATCTTGCTGAAGCGAAAAAGGTATTTGAATCATTTGAGCAAAATGACTTCACACCAAGGATTGAGAACGCACAAGGGCTAGAAGCAGGGTTAAATCAGCTTGGAGATTCCATTGTGTCTATGTTGCGGGTATCAGCACAATATGCGAAAGAACTTGATTCTAAGTCAAAAGAGTTAGAAGAATCAGTGCATATACTCTCACAAGGTGCTACAACACAAGCAAGCTCACTGCAACAAACAGCGACTGCAATCGAACAAATCACTTCATCAATGCAAAATGTCTCAGGCAGAACGGGTGAAGTGATCAATCAAAGCGAAGACATTAAAAATGTTATAAGCATTATTAGAGATATTGCCGATCAAACAAACTTGCTTGCATTAAACGCAGCAATTGAAGCTGCAAGGGCTGGAGAGCATGGCAGGGGCTTTGCAGTCGTAGCTGATGAGGTAAGAAAACTCGCTGAAAGAACACAAAAGTCTCTAAGTGAGATTGAAGCAAATACAAATGTTTTAGTCCAAAGCATTAACGACATGGCGGAATCTATAAAGGAACAAGCACAAGGTATAGAACAGATTAATGAATCTGTCTCACAACTAGAGAGTATTACGCAGCAAAATGCAAGCATTGCAAACCATTCTCAAGAAATTGGCAATTCACTTGATGAAGTGGCAAAAAAGATTCTAGAAGATGTCAATAGAAAGAAATTTTAAAGACAAGGTTGCAACATAAATCTATCCTTATAGCATTGCAAGCTGACTTCAACGCCATATTTATGCAAGCTTGCTATAATAGCAGACATTTTACTCACAAAGGATAGATATGCGTATTACCACACTAAAGCCTTTTAATAAACAAGAATTTGAACACATGGGATTACTTTGGCACACAGACCCGGACAATACAGATTATATTAGCAATGAACTCATACATGTAAGCGAGGCAGAAGCTGATGCCTATTATGATGCGTGTAATGAACTATATGATATGTATGTAGAAGCGGCAAGTTATGTCATTGAAAATAATCTTTTCTATGAGCTTGATATACCAAACTCACTCATTGATACAATCGTGCAGAGTTTTGAAGAAGATGTGCATTGGCATATTTATGGTCGCTTTGACTTAGCTGGTGGGCTTGATGGCAGCCCAATTAAACTTTTAGAGTTTAATGCTGATACGCCGACTATGCTATATGAAAGTGCAGCAGTGCAATATGCGCTTTTAAAGGCGAATGGCTATGATAGCGATGCACAATTTAATAATATCTATACAGCAATTTCGCAAAATTTTCAACGCCTTATTACATTGAGTGATGATGTGAGTAATTTCCATGAGATATATGAGGGCTGGAAGATTCTATTCTCAAGTATCCGTGGCAGTGATGAAGAAGAAAAGACTATTAGATTCTTGCAAGATATGGCACATGATGCGGGCTTGCATACAGATTTTTGCTATGTTGATGAAGTGCAACTAAGCCCTACTGATGGAATCTTTTATAATGATACAAACTTTGAATTTTGGTTTAAGTTTATCCCATGGGAGAATATCAGCATTGATGAGCCAGAACTAGCCTTGATTATCAATGATATTATGGCAAACAAAAAGGCGATTTTTCTAAATCCAGCTTACACTATCCTTTTTCAAAGCAAACGCATTTTAAAGATTCTGTGGGATTTGTATCCAAATCACCCGCTATTACTTGAGACAAGTTATAACCCACTCAATAAAAAGCAGGTTAAAAAACATGCCTTTGGCAGAGAAGGGGCAAATGTCAGCATTCTCGATGCAAATGGTAAGCCTATCAGCTCAAAAGATGGGGAATACGCTAATCACAAGGCAATCTATCAAGAGTTTTATCCACTTAATACGCATAATGGCTCATTTTATCAAGCAAATGTATTTTTTGCGTATGAAGCATGTGGCTTAGGCTTTAGGAAAGGCAGTGAAATTATTGATAATTATTCAAAATTTGTAAGTCATGTGATTGATTAGATATGATTAGACATGTTTTAATGGCTTTGCAACAAGTTTTGCATATAAGAGTTAGCTAGAAAAAATTTT